>JBGPLH010000149.1:0-7687 GCA_041486365.1 Thermodesulfobacteriota bacterium
CCCGCTGGTTACTCCGCCGTCACGTAGGCGCCCGACGCGCCGCCGTCGACCAGGAACGTCGCCCCGTTCACGTAGGCCGAATCGTCGGACGCGAGGAAGAGCGCGGCCGACGCGACCTCGTCCGCTTCGGCCAGTCTCCCCATCGGGAGATGCACCAGCCGCCGCGCCCGCGCCTTCGGATCGGCCAGCAGCGGCGCGAGGAGCGGCGTGTTCACCGGCCCCGGGCACAGCGCATTGGCGCGGATGTTCCGGCGCGCGAACTCGATGGCGATCTCGCGGGTCATCGCGACGACGCCTCCCTTGGAAGCCGTGTACGCCGTCTGCGACGTGGCCGAGCCCATCACGGCCACGAAGGACGCCGTGTTGATCACCACGCCACCCCCCGCGCGCAGGAGCGCCGGGATCCCGTGCTTGCAGCCGAGGAAGACGCCCTTGAGATTCACCGCGATCACGCGGTCGAAGACCGCCTCGTCGGTGTCGAGGACCGATCCGTCCTCGTCGGGGAAGATGCCGGCGTTGTTGAAGAGGATGTGCACCGCGCCGAACTCCTTCTCGGCGAAGGCCACCATCGCCTTCACGTCGGCGCCGCGGCTCACGTCGGCCGTGGTCGCGGCGGCCGCGCCGCCGGCCGCGCGGATCTCCTCCGCCGTTTCCTTCGCCGCCTTCTCCTTCACGTCCACGACGACGATCTTGGCACCCTCGCGCGCGAACAGGCGCGCCGACTCGCGCCCGATCCCTCCGCCCGCGCCGGTGATCAGCGCCACCCTGTCCTTCAGCCTTCCCGCCATCTCAAGCCCCCATCGCCTCGCAATAAGTCAATAAGTCATGCCTGACCCCGATACGAGCGCCGCGAAGAGCCGTCCCTGCGGCGCCTCTCCGAACTGCATCTCCGGGTGCCACTGCACGCCGAGGCACCAGGGGTGCCGGCGGTGCTCCACGCCCTCGATCACCCCGTCCTCCGCCCAGGCCACCGCTTCGAGATCGGGCGCAATCCGATCGATCGCCTGGTGGTGCCAGGAGCAGGCGTCCACCGCCGTCTCCTTGAGGATGCCCGCGAGACGGGTCCCCGGCGCCACGCGCACGTGGTGCCGGCTCGCCTCCCGCGGCGGCAACCGGTGCGAGACCTGCTCGCCGAACTCGTCGGGGATGTGCTCGTGGAGCGTGCCGCCGCAGACGACGTTCAGCACCTGGACCCCGCGGCAGATACAGAGGATCGGCAGCGCCGGGCGGGCCAGCGCGTGGCGCAGGAGCCCGAACTCGAAGGCGTCCCGCTCCTCCGACACGCTGTAGATCGTCTCGTGGGGCTCACCGCCGTAGTGTCCGGGATCGATGTCACCGCCGCCGGCGAGGATCAGCGCGTCCATCGCGTCGAGCAACACCTCGGGCGAGTCATTCCCCGGCGGAAGGATCACGGGAACCGCGCCCGCCGCGCGGATGGCGTCCACGTAGCCGCAGGGGAGCGAGAACTGGGGAATGGCCTTCGCGTCCCGGGCGTAAGATGTGATCCCGACGATCCTCGGCCGCGCCAACGCTCACGCCCTCTCGAGGAAACGGCGGCGCTCCCAGGTGGTCACCACCTCGTCGAACTTGCGCTGCTCGGTGCGGGCGAAGTGAAGGAGGTGCTCGACCACGTCCGGCCCGAAGGCCTCCCGGAATAGATCCGAGCCCTCGAAGGCCTGGATGGCCTCCGGCAGCGTGGCGGGAATGGAATCCAGATCAGCGGCCGCGTAGGCATCGCCGCGGAACATGGGCGGCGGCTCGATCTTCTTTTCGATGCCGTCCAGGCCCGCCGCGAGGGTGGCCGCGAAGGCCAGGTAGGGGTTCGCGTCGGCGCCCGGCATGCGGCACTCGACGCGCAGCGACGGGCCGCGCCCCACGATCCGGAAACCCACGGTGCGATTGTCCATCGCCCAGGCAATCCGCGTCGGCGCGAAGGTGCCCGCGCGGTATCTCTTGTAGGAGTTGACGTAGGGCGCGAACAGGAGCGTGGAGGCCTTCGCGTGCCGGATGAGTCCGCCGAGCCACCACCGGAAAATCTCCGGGAAGCTCTGCGCGTCTCCCTTCCCCGCCGGGCCTCCCGCGAACAGAGGCTCGTCCTTGTCCAGCGATCGGAGGCTCGAGTGCAGGTGCATCGACGAGCCGGCGTAGCGCTCGTCCAACTTCGCCATGAAGGTGATCGCCAGCCCCTGCCGCATCGCGATCTCCTTGGCGCCCTGCTTGTAGATCACGTGACGGTCGGCCATCTCGAGGAAATCGGAGTATTCGAGGTTGATCTCGTGCTGGCCGGGCCCCCACTCCCCCTTCGAGAACTCGACGGGCACCCCGGAGGATTCCATTTCGTTCCGGATGGCCCCGACGACCGGCTCGGCCTTCGTTCCCTGCAGCGTGTGGTAGTCCTCGACGTACCAGCCGAAGGGCTCGAGGCTGTCGAACCCCTTCTGGAAGGCCGTCTCGTAGGTTTCCCGCAGGATGAAGAACTCCAGCTCCGATCCACCCATGGCCCGGAGGCCCCGCGCGGCGGCGCGATCGATCTGCTTGCGGAGGATCGATCGGGGCGCCACCGGCACCGGCTGGTCCCGCTCCTCCTCCAGCACGTCGCAGATCACGATCGCGGTTCGCTCGAGCCAGGCGGCGCGGCGAAGCGTCGTCAAGTCGGGGATGCACCGCACGTCGCCGTAACCGTCGGCCCAGGACGCGAAGCGGTAGCCCGGGACGGGATCCATCTCCATGTCGCAGGCGAGGAGGTAATCGCAGGCGTGCATCCCGTGGCCGAGGATCTGCTCGAGGAAGAAGCGGCCGGTGATCCGCTTGCCGACGAGGCGTCCATAGAGGTCGGGAAAGACGGCGAGGACCGTGTCGATCTCGCCCCGGCGGATGAGGGCCCGGAGCTCGTTCTCGGAGAGGCGGCCGCGGGGCTCGGTGTAGTCCATGGCCGCCTTTCTAGCACGCCGGGAGGCGGGCGGGAAAGGGCGCCACGGCACGACATTCGGGATCGCCCTGCGGACTCTTCGGTGCGGCATGCTCGCGCGCTCGGCGGGTCGCGGCAGGAACGTGCGTGCCCCGTGCCCGCGCACAAGGGCTTGAGTCGCCCCGCTGCGCAGGCGAGCACGCGAGCACGGGGCATTTGAAAAGCTCTCCGATGACGAAGGCCGGCGGTCCGGGGAGCGTTTGCCTCGGTCGCCGCGGCTGTGGCTAAATGGAAGAGTTCCCGCCGGCCGCTGCCTGCTCCCCCGAGGGCCCCTTGAACCAGCCCGTCTCCCTCGCGCTCCGAATCGCGCTCATCGCCGTCCTCGTCGGCTTCACGCTCCCGCGACTGGCCCGGGCCCACGCGGGCATCGCCGAGGAGATGCGCGAGGTCAATGCGCGGCTCGCGACGCGTCCGGGCGACGCTGCGCTCGTTCTTCGCCGCGGGGAGCTGCATCGCATCCTGGGTGACTATCCGGCGGCCCGGGCCGACTACGAGCGCGCAAGGCGTCTCGATCCCGATCTCGCGGCCGTGGACCTGTGCCTGGGGACGATGCTCCTGGACGCGGGCCGCCCTGCGGAGGCCCTGCGCGCGCTGGATCGGTTCCTCGCGCGGGAGCCCGCTCACGCCGGGGGGTTCGCCGCGCGGGGCCGGGCCAGGCTGGCTCTCGGCGATCCCGCCGCCGCGGCGCAGGACTTCACGCGGGCGATCAATCATTCCCGCTCAGACGCTCCGCCTCGCCCCGATCTCTACCTCGACCGGGCCCGCTCCCTCGCCTCCCTCGGCGGCGCTCGCGTGGACGAGGCGATCCGCGGACTGGACGAGGGGATCGCGCGCCTGGGCGATCCGGTCTCCCTGGAGCTCCGCGCCATCGATCTCGAGATCCGCCGCCACCGCGTGGACGCCGCCCTCGCCCGGGTCGATCGAATCGCCGCGCGATCTCCTCGCCAGGAGGCCTGGCTCGCGCGCAGGGGCGGGATCCTCGATCGCGCCGGGAGGAAAGTCGAGGCGCGCGCTGCCTACGCGCGGGCGCTCGACGCGATCAGTGCGCTGCCGCCGGCGCGACGCCGCACGCGGGCGTCGGTCCGGCTGGAGGCGGAGATCGCGGCGTCGCTGGCGCGACTGGAGGCCCCCGGGCCGCGGCGGGAGGCGCGAGCGCCATGAAACACCCTGCCGCGGCCATCCCGATCCTCCTCGGCGCCGCGATCGCGCTCCTCGCGGTCGCACCGGGCGCGCGGGGCGCCGAGGCGGTGCTCGTCGAGGCGGGCTCGGCGATGTCCTACAGCACCAACCTCGCCGACCCGGGCGGCGGCCTCGCATGGACCGCGGCCGGCTTCGACGCGTCGGCCTGGCCGGGGGGGACCTACGGCGTCGGATACGAAGCGGCCTCGGGGGCCCAGAACCTGATCCGCACCGCCGTCACGGTCAACGCATCGTCCGTCTACACCCGCGCCGTCTTCACTATCGCCGACGTCACGGCGGTGGAGAACCTCCTGCTCGGCGCCGACTACGACGACGGCTTCGCGGCATGGATCAACGGCGTGGAGGTCTTCCGCTCCCCCGAGATGCCGGCCGGGGATCCGGCCTGGGACACGCGCCCCGCGTTGCACGAGTCGAGCAACGGCACGGTTCCCAGCTACGCCCCGCTCCACGACATCTCGGGGACCGGCATCCCGGCGCTCCGGGGCGGCCAGAACGTGCTCACGATCGGTGTCTGGAACGGGCAGATCCCCTCCAGCGATCTCGTCCTCGTCCCGCGCCTCTCGATGAACCAGCCCCCCGCCCTCACGCGCGGTCCGTACCTGCAGCAGGGAACGCCGACGGGGGTCATCGTGCGCTGGCGGACGGACGTGCCGACACCGAGCCGCGTGGCCTACGGCCTCGCTCCGGACGCGCTCGCCTCGATCGTCCTCGACCCGAGCCCGGTCACGGAGCACCTCGTCGCGCTCTCGGGGCTCTCGCCCGACACGCCGTATTTCTACGCGATCGGCACGCCGTCGATCACGCTCGCCGGGGGCGACACGGACCACGTCTTCCGCACCGCGCCTCCACCCGGCGCGCGCAAGCCTATGCGGATCTGGGTCATCGGCGACTCGGGAACGGCGAACGCGAACGCCCGCGCCGTGCGTGACGCCTACGCGGCCTTCGCCGGCCCCCGGGACACCGATCTCTGGCTCATGCTCGGAGACAACGCCTACAACGACGGCACCGACGCCCAGTACCAGGCCGCCGTGTTCGACATGTATCCGGCGCTCCTCGCACGGTCGGTGCTCTGGCCCACATTCGGAAACCACGACTCGATCTCGGCCGACTCCCTCACCCAATCCGGCCCCTACTACGACATCTTCACGCTTCCCGCCGCGGGAGAGGCGGGCGGCCTGCCTTCCGGCACGGAGGCCTACTACGCGTTCGACTACGGGAACATCCATTTCGTGTGTCTCGATTCGCAGGAATCGGACCGATCCCCCGGAAGCGCGATGCTCGTCTGGCTCCAGAGCGATCTCGCCGCGACGGACAGGGAATGGATCATCGCCTTCTGGCACCATCCCCCCTACAGCAAGGGCTCCCACGACTCGGATTTCGATCCCCAGCTCGCGCAGATGCGCGAGAACGTGCTGCCGATCCTCGAGGACGCGGGTGTCGATCTCGTGCTCACGGGACATAGCCACGCCTATGAGCGATCCTTCCTCCTCGACGGCCACTACGGCCCCTCCTGGACGCTCGTGCCCGCCATGAAGAAGGATGGCGGTGACGGGCGGATCGGGGGGAACGGCGCGTACCGCAAACCGCCGGGAGGCTCCGCGTCCAACGCGGGCGCGGTGTACGTGGTGGACGGGAGCAGCGGGCAGGTCGGCGGTGGCGCGCTCAATCACCCGGCGATGTTCGTCTCGCTGAATCTCCTCGGCTCCCTCGTCCTCGACGTGGACGGAAGCCGCCTCGACGCGACCTTCATCGACGCCGCGGGCATTCAACGCGACACCTTCACGATCAGCAAGAACGCTCCGCCGCAAGCCCTGGTGCACGCCGGAACCGCGATCGAGTGCGAGTCGCCCTCGGGCGCCGTCGTGAGTCTTGACGGCGGCGGCTCCACGGATCCCGATTCCCACCCGGGGACCAGCGACGACATCGTGCGATACGAGTGGCTGCTGGAACCGGGCGGCGCGGGCGAGACCCCGCTCGGCGAAGGTCCGGCGATCGCGCCCCTCCTCGCGCTGGGCGAACACCGGATCGGCCTGCGGGTCACGGACCGGATGGGGGACACGGGCATGGACACGGTCACGATGCGCGTGGTGGACACGACGCCGCCCGAGATCACGCTCGCCCTCTCCAGAAGGGTGGTCTGGCCGCCGAACCACCGCGTGGTGCCGATCCTCGCAACGGTCGAGACCCGGGACCTCTGCGGACCCCCCGTGGTGACGTTGCAATCGGTCACGAGCAATGAGCCCGACGACGCCCCCGGCCTGGGAGACGGCGCGACGGTGAACGACATCCAGGGCGCGGACACGGGAACGGCGGACTTCGCGTTCTCCCTGCGCGCGGAGCGAGCGCGCCTCGGCTTCGGACGGATCTACCGGGCGACCTACGCCGCGACGGACGCCTCCGGAAACGTGTCCGTGGCCGAGCGGCACGTCCTGGTTCCCCATGGCGCCCGACGACGATGAAGGGCGAGTACGATCGAAACCCCATCCCGTCGCAGGAGGTCCTCCATGAGGCCGGCGCACGTCCGGATCGCCTGGCTCGCCCTCACCCTCCCCTTCCTCGTCTCCGCCGACGTCGCCGCGCCTCCTCCTAGATCACCCGGGACGGACAGCGCGGCGCCCGAAGTGTCTTCGTTCTCTCCCCAGGGCACCGTGAAGGCCGTGCGGCAGGTGAAGGCGCGGTTCTCGGCGCCGATGACCCCGCTGGGCGATCCGCGCGGCGGCGCGGCGCCCTTCGAGATCCGCTGCGCCGGGAAGGGCACGGCGCGCTGGGTGGACAGCCGTTCATGGGTGTTCGACTTCGCGCGCGATCTCCCCGCGGGCCTTCGCTGCGACTTCACGCTCCGCGCGGGACTGCGCGCGCTCAACGGGCGGGCCCTCACCGGGCGGCGCGTCTTCTCGTTCTCGACCGGCGGCCCCGCGATCCATGAAGCCCGCCCCCTCGAAGGCAACCTGATCGAGGAGGAACAGGTCTTCCTCCTGGGGCTCGACGCGGAGGCCGACGAGGCATCGGTTCTCGCCCACGTCTCGTTCTCGGTGAAGGGACTCCCCGAGCCCATCGGCGCGCGCATCGTGCGAGGCCCCGAGCGCGCCATGCTCCTCCGGAACCTCGCCCGCTGGGAGCGCCCCGACGAACCTCTCCTCGCGATCCGCGCCGCCCGGCCCTTCCCCCAGGGAACGAAGGTGAGCCTCGTCTGGGGCAAGGGCGTCACGACGAAGACCGGCGTCGCCACGGATCAGGACCAGGTGATCCCCTTCGAGGTCCGCCGCGCCTTCACCGCCGAGTTCCGCTGCGAGCGGGAAAACAAGCGCGCGAAGTGCATCCCCGTGACGCCGATGGAGCTGCGATTCTCGGCGCCGGTGGCCTGGACGAAGGCGCGGGAGATCGCGCTCACGGGCCCCGACGGAAAGCGCCGCAGCCCGAAGCCGCCCGGGGAGCCCACGCCCTTCGTGGATGACCTCACGTTCGAGGGCCCCTTCCCCGAGTCGGCGGCCTTTCGCATCGAGCTTCCCCCGGGCCTCA
>JBGPLH010000150.1:0-7649 GCA_041486365.1 Thermodesulfobacteriota bacterium
CGCTCGGCCAGCGTGCGGGCGATGGCCGCGGTGATCCCCCGGGCGCCGCCGGTCACGAGGACGACTGCGGCGGAATCGATCGGATCGTTCGTCCGCTCCACGGGTGCGGCGACGGGCCGGAAGACGACGCGCCGGCCGCCGCGCCATGCGGACGCCACATCGGGACCGGGCGGTGCGGCCAGCTCCGAGAGGATGCGCCGGACCTGGGTGGCCGCGTCCGCCGGATCGAGATCCACGGCACGGCACCGCACGGCGGGCCACTCCCAGGCGAGGCACTTGAGGAGCCCCGCGATGGCGCCGCGGTGGGGGTTGGACGCCGCATCGGCCGTGGCGGCGAGCACGAACGCGTTGCCCCGCGCGGCCGCGTCCTTCAGATCGGACGCAGCCAGGCGGAGGAGCGCGGCCAGCGACTTCACCTCGCCCCCGACCCGCGCGCGCCATGCTTCGAGGTCCAGGTCGTCGAAGGCGGGAGCGGCGGCCAGCGGCGCAAGATGGATCACCGCGCCGATGGGGCCCTGCGTCTCGCGCACGCGCGCGAGCTGGTCCTGGATCGCATAATCGAGTCGGATGACGACGGCGCGCGCGCCGAGATCGATGAGCGCCCGGCCCATCGCATCGGCGATCCCGTCCTCGTCATCCGTGATCACGATGGCGCCCGTCGGCAGGGCAGGAGCGGTGGCGCTCCCCTCCCCGTCGACGCTCGACGTCACCTCGCGGATCGCGAAGGCCGGCGCAGGGGCGATCCGCCCCTCCTCGGCGCCGCTTGGCACGGGAGGCTCCGCTTGCGCCTGCTGTGCCTCCGGCGACTGCCCGTTCCCGGCGTGGTCCATCACGCCGGTTCCCTCCCGGTCGTGGCCGTTGCCCCGGGGCGCGGCACCGTTCCCGCCGCCGGAGCGAGGCGGCCCGGCCACCGGTCCGGGCGGCGGGGGCGCCTCCGGTCCGCCGCCCGGGAGCGTGTCGGCGAGCAGGCCCGCGATCGACCGGAGCGACTTCAGCGTGCGCACCTTCTCCATGAACTCGTCGTCCGCCTTCCAGCCCGCGAGGGCGTCCCAAGTCTGGAAGGTACCGAGGATCTCCACCCGCTTGATCGAATCGATCCCCAGATCGGCCTCGAGGTCGAGATCGAGGTCGAGCATGTCCGGTGGGTAGCCGGTGCGCTCGCTCACGATGGCGAGGAGCTTCGAGGTCACGTCCTCGAGCGAGATCGCCGAGCGCGCGCCGTTGCCGCTCGGGGCGGGCGCGGGAGCCAAGGGCCGGACGGGCTTTGCTGAGGCACGGGGCTTCGCCGCCGCGGGGGACGCGGGCCTTGCGGCCATCGCGGGTGCGATGGGGCGCGCCACGGCGATCGGCTCGAGCAATGGCTGCGAGACGATGGCCTCGGCGTCCCCGGCGCCGAGTTCCGCCGGCGCGGAAGCGCCCTCGAGGAACGCGAGCATGACGCTCCGCTGCGTCTCGAGGAATCGGGCCATGAGCTGCTGGTGGTGGAGCATCACGGCCGCGCGATCGCCGCCGGGTGGCGAAACACGCGCGGGTGTGGTGGGGGCTTCGTCGTCGTGCCGGGTCATCTCAAACTCCCGAGGGCGGAGGGGTTCGGCGGTCGGTCCGGGCGCCGGTGTTGCCGGTGCGTGGCGCGGGGCCGGACGGGTGCGTTCCGTGCGGATCGCTTCCGCGGTTTCGACCCACGCGCTGGGCCTCGCCTCGTTCGCGGGCCGCACGCGGCTGCCGTTCACGAGCCAGATCGGGCGCGACGCAACCTTCGCCTCGGCCATGAGCGATGCGGGATCGAGGGAGATCAGGGCGCGGCCCTCGAAGAGCCCGTCGACGGCGACCGGCACGCCCTGGGCGAGCAGTTGCGCGAGCGCGTGCTGGAGCTGAAGGAGTCCGGCGCGCTTGCCGTTGTCGAGCGCGACGGCGGCGAAGTCGCGTCCGTCGAGGATCTGCTTCGTGAGGCCGGTGAGGACCGAGCCGGGGCCCGCTTCCACGAAAACGCGGGCGCCGGCCGCGTGCATCGCTTCGATCTCCTCCTGGAAGCGGACGGGCTTCACGAGGTGGTCGACGAGAAGCGCGAGCGCCGCTGCGGGATCGTCGGGGTAACGCCCGGCGAGCGTGTTCGACCAGACCTGGCACCGGGCGTCCGCGAGGCGGACCATCGATAGGGTCTTCGCGAGACAATCGCGCGCCGGGGCCATGAGCGGGGAGTGGAACGCGCAGGCCACGCGGATGGGGCGGCTCAGCAGGTCCAGCTCCTCCATCCGCCCCAGCGCCTTCTGCACCGCCTCGCGCGTGCCGGAGATGATCGTCTGCTTCGGCGAGTTGCGATTCGCCACGACGACGCCCTTGATGCCGCGCAGGGCCTCCTCCACCCTCGCGGCGGGCGCGTCCACGGCGGCCATCGTGCCGAGATCCCGATCCAGGGCCTCCACGATCGCGCGGCCGCGCGCCTCCGAGATCGAGAAGAGCGCCGCCTCGTCGATCCGTCCCGCCGCGTAGAGCGCCACGTATTCGCCGTAGCTGTGCCCGGCCGCCATGTCCGGGCGCACGCCGAGGCGATCGAGCAGGGCGATCATCGCCGAGCCCGCGGCGCCGAGGGCGGGCTGCGCCACGCGCGTGTCGGTGATCGCCTCCATCGCGGCCTGCTCTTCCTCCTTCGTGAAACGCGGGCGGGGGAAGACGAGGGCGCTGAGAGGGCGCCCGAGTTTCGCGGCGAGGGCAACGTCGGCCCGTTCGAAGGCGGCGCGGACCTCGGGGAAGTGCACCGCCAGCTCGCGCAGCATGTCGGGGCGCTGCGATCCCTGGCCGGGGAAGAGGAACGCCACGCGGCCGTCCGGGGCCAGCGGCCGGTCGCTGAAGTAGATCCCGCGCGGATCCTCGAAGCGGCCCCCGGCGCCCGAGCGCAGGTGCTCGGCCGCGCGGCCGAGCTTGGCGGCGAGGTCTTCCTTGGAATCGGCGACGACGGCGAGCGTGAGCGCGGCCTCGCGGCCCCGGCGCGAGCGCAGCGCGGTGGCGGCCGTGCAGGCCAGGTCGGCGAGGGCGTGGGGCGTCGCCGGGTCCGCGGCGCGGAGGTACGGCTCGATCTGCGTGAGGAGCCCGGCGCGATCGGTTCCGCTCCAGGCGAGAAGCTCGCTCGGCCAGCGGCGCAGGGTCTTCTCCTCGCCCCCGAGGAAGTCTCCCTCGTACTCCTCCAGCACGGCGTGGAAGTTCGTCCCGCCGAAGCCGAAGGCGCTCACGCCGGCGCGGCGCGGATGATCCGCCGGCCGGATCCAGGGGCGCGTCTCCGCGTTCACGTAGAGCGGGCCCGTGCCGAAGCCCGACTTCGGGTTGGGTCTTTCCACGTTGATCGTGGGCGGCAGGATCCGGTCGTGGAGCGCCAGGGCGATCTTCATGAGACCCGCCACGCCCGCCGAGCACTTCGTGTGCCCGATCATCGACTTCACGGATCCGACGGCGCAGCTCCCGGGCTTCGCCCCCTCCGCCTCGAGCACGCGGGTGAGCGACTGGGCCTCGGCGAGATCGCCCGCCACGGTCCCCGTGCCGTGCGCCTCGAAGAGCCCGACGGTCGCGGGGGAGAAGCCGGCCTTCGCGTATGCGCGCTCCAGGGCGCGCATCTGTCCCTCGGGCCGGGGTGCCGTGAGGCCGCGGTCGCGCCCGTCGCTCGATCCACCGACTCCCTTGATCACCGCGTAGACGCGATCCCCGTCGCGCTCCGCGTCGTCCAGCCGCTTGAGCACCAGGGCGACGAGCCCCTCCGAGATCACGATCCCGTCCGCCTCGGTGTCGAAGGTCCGGCAGCGGCCGTGCGGCGAGAGGGCCTGGGTCTTCGCGAAGCAGAGGTAGGTGAAAGGATTCTGCATGGTGTCGGCGCCGCCGACGATCACCATGTCGCTGTTCAGGGTCTCGAGCTCCCGCACCGCCAGGTGCACCGCCGCGAGCGAGGATGCGCAGGCCGCGTCCACGGTGAAGTTCACGCCTCCGAGATCGAAGCGATTGGCCACGCGCCCCGCCGCGACGTTGGGGAGGATTCCGGCGAAGGAGTCCTCCGTCCACTTCGGGAGCCGCGCGTAGGCCTCCGGCCCGGCGTCGGGATCGACCATCGGGAGGTGGGAGCGGATCGCGTACTGCGCGCCCAGATCGGCCAGGCCGCCTCCGGCGCCGAAGATCACCGATGTCTTCTCACGGTTGAACTCGCGATCGAGGTAGCCCGCGTCCGAGAGCGCGGCGCGGGAGACCTCGAGCGTGAGCAGCTGCATCGGCTCGATGGAGGCGAGGGTGCTCGGAGGCATCCCGTAGGCCAGCGGGTCGAAGGGGATGTCCTCGAGGAAGCCGCCCCAGCGGGAATAGATCCTGTCCGGCGCCTTGCGGTCCTCGTCGAAGTAGAGTCGCCAGTCCCAGCGATCCGGGGGGATCTCCGTGATCGCGTCCCGCTTCGCGAGCACGTTCTCCCAGAAGGTCCGGAGATCCCCCGCCTTCGGGAGGAGGCAGCCCATGCCCACGATCGCGATGTCGCTGGGCGCCGGGCGGGCGGTGTCGGGGTCCCGGTGCGCGCGCGCGTGCTCGGAGAGCCACGCGGAGCTTCCGACGGAGACGTCGCGGTGGAGCGAGGCGATCGGGACGATGTCGTGGCGCAGCTCCGCGACCTGCCCGATCATGTACATCCCCTGACGGCGCTGCTCGGCGTCGCCCACGCGCGCGTGGCGGGGGACGGGCGGGCCGCCGTTTCCGCCGCCGACGTGCGTGATCCCCTTGGATGCGATGCGCAATCGCCCGAGGTTCAGCATCTCGAGCGCGTCGCGGATCTCCTCCGCGGATCGCCCCTGCGCCAGGAGCCGCCGCTTCTCGTCGAGGAACTCCTGCGCAAAGGCTGTGTCCACGCAGCGGGTGGCGTGGCCGGGGCCGGTCTCCAGCAGCACCGTCCGGCGGCAGGCGAGTGCTTCCTCCTGGAACCCGGGCTGGATCGCGCCGGAGGAGACCGCCTCCTCCGTGAACAGGTACGCGGTCCCCAGGAGCACGCCGAGCTTCGCGCCGGCCTCCGCGAGCGGGGCGGCGAGGGTGGCGACCATGGCGGCCGAGCGCGCGTCGTGGATCCCGCCGGCGAAGATCACGTGGAGCTTCTCGAACTCGCCCGCCGGGGTCTTCCGGAGCAGCAGCTCGACCATCGTTTCCCACAGGACGAAGCTCGAGCGCGGGCCGACGTGCCCGCCGCACTCGCGTCCCTCGAAGACGAATCGCCGCGCGCCGTCGGCCAGGAACATCTCGAGCAGGCCCGGCGAGGGCACGTGCAGGTAGGTGGCGATCCCCTCCCGCTCCAGCGCGAGGGCCTGATCGGGCCGTCCGCCGGCGATCAGCGCGAAGGGCGGACGCGCCTCGCGGATCGCCTCGAGCTGTTCCTTGCGGAGATCGAGCGGGACGAAGCCGAGTATCCCGACGCCCCAGGCGCGACCGCCGAAGTGTTCCCGCGTCTCCTCGAGGAGGGTCCGCACCTCCGCGCCCCGCATGAGGGCGAGGGCGAGGAAGGGGAGCGCACCTCCATCGGCGACCGCCTGCGCGAAGGGGGCCACATCGCTCACCCGGGTCATCGGGCCCTGAAGGATCGGATAACGCGTGCCGTGGGACCGTGCGAGCGCGGAGTCCTCGTCGAGGGGGCGGAGCCTTCGCGCGGCCGCAACGTGCGCGTCGATGGCGCGTCGGATTCCCTCGATCGCGCCGCCGGCTGTCATGAAACGCGACGCGATTCGCGCGGCGAAGGCCGCGTCCTGCCCCGTGAGCCAGGGCCTGTCGCCGGGAGACGGCTCGCGCATGGCCCGCGCGACGGCGTCGCGCATCGTCAGGCCCGCGTCGGGACCCCCTTCGGACTGGAGCCGGGTGTCGATCTCCTGGAGCGCTTCCGCGACGCGAAGGCCGGGACGGGCGTACAGACGGGTGGTCGCGTCGCCGGCGAGCGCGGCTCCGAGGCAAAGCGTCTCGCTGCCGTCCATCGCGGCTAGTCGCGCGCGCAGAGGCTCCGGGATCGACGCGAGGCCCTCCCGCGTGAGGGCCAGTTGCCAGTCGAGCACGATGCCCGCGGCGCCCGCGGTCGCGCAGGCCGCCGCGGTGTGGAGCCCGATCCCGCCCTGCACCCAGAGGGGGAGGCCCGCGTCCAGCGCGAGCAGTCGCTGCAGGAGGATGAAGGAGGTCTCGTCCCCGACACGGCCCCCCGCCTCGTGTCCCTTCGCGACGATGCCCGCGGCGCCGAGCCGCAGCGCCAGATCCACGAGGGACGCGTCACGTGCCTCGATGAGGATTGCGATCGATCGTCCCTCACGCAGCGCGCGGGCGGCGGATTCGATCCGCGCCGCGTCGGTCCCGGTCAGGATCGCGGCACCGCAGCGATCGGGCAGAAGAGGCAGAAGAGAATTCAGGAAATCGGGATCGTCGGCATCCAGTCGCACGCCGAAGAGGGTACGGGTGTGCTCCTCGATGCGCGCGAGAGCGGACTCCGCGATGTCAGGCGCGGAGACGTACTCGAGGTCGAGCATGCCCAGCGCGCCTGCGCGCGAAGCGGCGATGGCCAGCCCCGGATCGGGGAATCCGGGGAGGGTGAGGACGATTTCCTTCGGGAGCCCGGCCATGAGATCACCCGCCGCGAGGCATTGGAGCTCCGCGGCGCGTCGTGCTTCGTTACCGTCAAGAAGCGATCTGTTATCTCAGCACCAACAACGCAGGCCACCGTTGATGGGAATACCTTCCCCGGCCCGGACCTGAGCCCCGCGAGACTTACATAGATGATGAGGGGATCCAGCGGGCGTTCCGCCGGACGGGTCACCTGCAACGCGCGCCAAATCAGGTGGGTTTCCTGGCGCGGCCTGGCCCCAGGCCCAGTGGGACGACGGGGTCCCCGCGATGCCCCAGCCTCGCGGTCCAGCCTTACAAAAGACTGGCGAACCTCCTCCCGTCTGGCTCGATGTGCAAGAAGCAGGCCACGAGTTTTGAGTGTCGTTCAATGAATCGGAATCAGTACAAAGGGGAAGAATTTGGCATCGATATATAAGGATTCCACTAGTCCAGCGCGAGGTTGCAAGAGAGACGTGGAAAAGTTTTTCCCAATAGAGGAAAAGTTTTTTCCAAAATGACTACCTGTATTACATCGTGGGCATTCTTGGAGTAACCCATATGAGGAAGCCGGTGGGCAGCAAAGTACTTGGAAATTCACGGTTTCGTTACAATGTGCCTTCTCCGCGCAGGGGGGAGGCAGCGCCTCCTTTGGAGGCATATTCCCGACAATTCCTGGTCTCGAGCGTGAGCAAAGCGGCGGCTGGAGATCAGGATCTCCAGGTTGTCCTGGATTTGTGGGGAATGAGCCTCTCGCGCTCGCTTGCGCCGGAACGCCGGACGCGGCACGCTTCTTGCTCAAGCATCTTCGATTGATCAGCGCACAGCGGCTTCATCACGTTCGGATCATGCGCCGAACCTGACGATGTGCATCGCGCAGATCTGGAGGACCGCGTCGCGGTTTCCACTATGTCGGAAGCATCGCCATCTCCCTCGAACGGATCGGGCCCGAACGGATCGCAGAATCCGAACGGCGGCAACGGATCGGCGCGCCCCAACGGCTCGCAGGGTCCGAACGGTTTCCCGTGCCTCCGTTCGGGGCTGCAGATCATCCCCCGTCCCCG
>JBGPLH010000151.1:0-7584 GCA_041486365.1 Thermodesulfobacteriota bacterium
AGCGGCGGCAAGCAGTACACGGAAGAGATCCAGAAGACGCTGCACGTGGGCTTCCAGGAGGCCGAGTCGATCAAGATGGGTGGGACGACCGCGGTGGCCGGGAAGGAGATCCTGCCCCAGGAGGTCGACCACGCGATGAGGGGCGTCTCCGAGTCCCTCGCATCCGAGATCCAGCGGTCGCTCGAGTTCTTCAGCGCCACCGCCCCGGAGGATCGGATCTCGCGGATCTTCCTCACGGGCGGCTGCGCCCGGATGCACGGGCTCCCGGACGTGATCGAGGACAAGACCCGCATCCCGGTGGAAGTGGCCGATCCCTTCCGCGGGATCGAGTGCAGCGAGAAGGAGTTCGACCTCGCATACCTGCGCGAGATCGGCCCCTCGATGGGCGTCGGGGTCGGTCTGGCCCTGAGAAAGGCCGGAGCCTGAGATGATAACAATCAACCTCCTGCCGGTCCGCGAAGCCAAGAAGAAAGAGACCGAGCGCATGCAGGCGCTCGTCCTGGGAGCCGTGGTGGTGGGCACCTTCCTGGCCATCGTCGGGGTGCACATCGCGATCACGGCCAGGATTTCCCACGTGCGCAACCAGATCCAGACGACCCAGACGGAGATCGATCATCTCCAGAAGGTGATCGGCGACGTCCGGACCTTCAAGAAGGACAAGGCCGAGATCGAGCGGAAGCTCGGCGTGATCCACCAGCTGGAGGCCAACCGGGGCGGCCCCGTGCACCTTCTCGACGAGCTGGCCAGCCGGCTCCCCGACAAGATCTGGCTCACCGCGCTGCGCCAGGAGGGGGGCGTCGTCACGCTCGAGGGCCTTTCGATCGATAACGAGACGATCGCCACTTACATGACGCGGCTGGGGCAGTCGCCCTATCTCAGCAATATCGAATTGGAGCGGAGCCAGGTGCAGGAAGGGAACAACGTGAAGCTCAACGAGTTCACGATCCGCTTTGGGGTGGTGACGCCCCCGCCCGTGTGAGGAGACGACCGTGGCCCTGCTGGACATGGACAAGATCAACAAGCTGCCGCGCAACCAGAAGATCGCGCTTATGGCCGGCCTGGTCGTCGTGATGCTGGGCCTGTACTGGTACCTGCTCTTCCAGGGGAAGCAGCAGGATCTCAAGACCGAGAACGAGAAGCTGGTCCAGCTGCAGAACCAGCTCGCCGAGAACAAGGTGCTCGCGGCGGACCTGCCGCGGTTCAAGGCGGAGCTCGCACGGCTTCAGGGGGAGCTCAACGAGGCGCTGCGCCAGCTCCCCAATGGCAGGGAGCTGCCGGTCCTCCTGACGGACATCACCACCCTGGGGAAGAACGCGGGGCTCGAGTTCAAGGCGTTCATCCCGCAGCAGGAAGTCGACAGGGGATTCTACGCCGAGGTGCCGATCGACATCGAGCTGGTCGGGGGGTACCACGAGCTGGCCACCTTCTTCGACGAGCTGGCGCGCCTGGACCGGATCGTGAACGTGTCGAATTTCGGGATCGACAACGTCCAGACGAAGGATGATCGCCTCACGCTGAACATCAGCGGCGTGGCCACGACCTTCCGATTCATCAGTCCGGAGGAGCAGGCCGCAAAGCAGGCCGCCGCGGCAGCAGAGAGCGGCGCGGCCCAGGCGAAGCATTAGCAGGAAGGGCCGAGACACTGTCCGCGAGAAGGACGCGCGGACGGGGAGGGGGAAGATGGAGCACATGCCGGAGGTCCTCCGGGCGGTGAGGACCGACAAAGTCAGAATCGCTTCGCCGGCCTCCCGGGAATCGGGTACGGGCCGGCGACGGGCCCTCGCGGGGCTCGCCACGGCCGCGATCCTGGCTCTCGGGATCGGCGGGTGCGGCGGCGCCGACGCGCCGAAGCCTGCCGCCAACCTGCGACCCGTTCGGAAGGCGGAGCCTCGACCCGAGCCGAAGGCCGCTGTGCCCGAGGCCGCGAAGGTGGCGTACCGGTACAACTCGACCAATAAGCCCGACCCCTTCCGTCCCTTCCTCTTCGTGAACAAGAAGCAGGACCTCACGAGCCCGCTCGAGAAGTACGACCTCGGGCAGATCACGCTCAAAGCGGTGATCTGGGGCGTGAACGATCCGAGGGCGATGGTGGAGGACCCCACGGGCAAGGGCTACGTGATCGGCGTGGGGGCGGGCATCGGCAAGAACAGCGGCAAGGTGATCAAGATCGAGGACCGGAAGGTCCTTGTGCGGGAGACGTACGTCGATTACACGGGGCACGCGACCACCAAGGACGTGGCCCTGAAAATCGTCATGCCCAACCCGGATGGGGAGGAGAGCTGATGAGGGCCAGGGGGAACGTGCTTCGTTCTGGAGTGGGCCGGATGGTCGCGCTGGCGGCCGCTGCGTCCGTGATCGTCCTCGCCGCGGGGGCCGGGAAGGCGCCTGCGGCCGAGAAGGCGAACCCGGCGCGGGAGACGCTGATCCAGCGCATCGACGTGCAGCGCGTCGCGGGGAAGACGACGATCCGCGCGATCGCCGGCACGCCACTTCTCTACTCCGCGATCCCGCAGGAGAACCCGCCGGCGCTGATATTGAATCTGACCGGCACGCGGCTCGCCAAGGGCGTGGGGCCGATCTCGGTTAAGGACGACCTCGTCCAGGAAGTCCTGGTGCAGCAGGCGCCCTCCGGGGCGGCGGCGACGCGGATCGCGGTGACCGGCAAGGCCGGCACGCGATTTGACGTGCACCCGGACAGGGACGGGCTCGTGGTGGAGGTGACTTCCTCGAAGTCCGCGCCCGTCGCGGCGAACGACACCACCGGCGACCTGCTCGCGCAGCTCGGAAACGCTGATGCGCCCCGCGCGGCGACGGTCGGCGAGATCGAGCCGCTCTCCCGGGCCAGGGCGCTGGTCGGCGTCACGGCGAACGGCGCCAAGGACGGGACCGACGTGCGGCTCGAGCTCGATGGCCGAATCGCGAAGTACGACGCGACGACCATCCCGAACCCGAGCCGGGTCGTGGTGGATCTCTGGAACCTCGCGAACGTGACCGGGAAGAAAGAGATCCTGGTCTCGACCGCGGACGTGACGCGCGTGCGCATCGGCAAGCACCCGGACAAGGTTCGCGTCGTGGTGGATCTGGCAGGAGGCGAGAAGCCCTACGCCCTGGCACGCGACGGGAAGAGCCTCGTGATTGCCTTCGGGCCGCGCTCGAAGACGCTGGGCGCACGCGTGGCCGTGGAAAAGACCCGGGTCGCCGCGGCGCCTGCGGTGCGGGCCGAGTCGAGGAAAGACGCCTCGGCGTCGGCGCCGACCATGAATGCGTTCGCGGCGCCGGAGCCGGTCCTGCCGGCGAGCGATCCCGCGTTCTCCGCGCTCGCGAAGCCCGCGGCCGCGCCGAGCGTCGGCATCCACGCCGACGCGCAGGACGAGATCAATTCGGCGGCGCCCGAGATCAGCATGGGCTTCCGGCCGGGGAAGGTCTACACGGGCCGGCTCATGTCGCTCGACTTCAAGGACGCCGACATCCAGAACATCCTGCGCCTCATCGCCGAAGTGAGCGGTATGAACGTGGTGGCCGGGGACGACGTGAAGGGGACCGTGACGGTCCGCCTCGTGAACGTGCCCTGGGATCAGGCGCTGGACATCGTGCTGGCGAGCCGCAGCCTGGGCTACGTGCGGTCGGGCAACATCATCCGCGTGGCGCCGGGCGAGCGGCTCAAGGCGGAGGAGGCCGCGCTGCTGGCCGACCGCCGGTCCAAGGAGAAGCTCGAGGACCTGGTGGTGAAGCTGCAGCCGGTGAACTACGCCAAGGCCGGGGACGTGCAGGCGCAGGTCGAGAGCCTGCTCTCCGACCGCGGATCGGTGAACATCGACACGCGGACGAACACGCTGATCATCAAGGACATCCCCACGGTGATCGATCAGGCGGTATCCCTCGTGCGCAGGCTCGACACGCGGACGCCGCAGGTGTTGATCGAGGCGAAGATCATCGAGGCCAACCTCGACTTCGCCAAGGAGCTCGGCATCTCCTATACGGCCGACTTCCTGAACCCCGACATCGCGAGCGGGCAGAACGCCACCTCGCGGCAGCTCGACTTCGGCAACCGCGTGGTGAACTCGGGGACGCCCCTGAGCGGCTCGAGCCGGGTTGCCGGCGCGCTGCCGATCAAGGGGACGCCCACGGGCGTGGCGGCCGCATCGTTCACGGCCCTGAAGAACGCCCTGGACATCGACGTGGTGATCCAGGCCCTGGAGTCCAGCGGCAACGGCCGGGTGATCTCCAGCCCGCGGATCACGACGCTGGACAACAAGGAGGCGCGCATCGAACAGGGCGTGTCGATCCCCTTCCAGACCACCTCGGAGGGCGACACGAACCTCACGTTCATCGATGCGAACCTCTCGCTCACGGTGACCCCGCACGTGACGAGCGACAAGTCGATCATCATGAAGATCAAGGTTTCCAAGAACGCGCCGGACCTCTCGATCCCCACCTCCACGGGCGACCCGGCGATCCAGAAGAACGAGGCCACCACGGAGACGCTCGTCCGGGACGGCGAGACGATCGTGATCGGAGGGATCTACGTGATCGACAAGAGCGTGAGCAACGAGTCGATCCCGTTCTTCAACCGGATCCCGGGCGTGCAGTGGCTCTTCCGGAACTACATCGCGAAGGACAACAAGAAGGAGTTGATCATCTTCGTCACGCCGCGGATCGTGGGCCAGGACGCCACGACCTGACGGGCCCCCTGGGGGCGAGGACACTCGAGACGGGGCGGCCACGGCCGCCCCGTCTCCGTTTCGCGCGCGGCTTCGCGCCGCTGCGGGATGCGTGGTATCCTGCCGCGATGACACGCGCCTGTGATCGGGCGGCCCGCTCGCCGCGCAACGTGGTGCTCACCGGGTTCATGGGGACCGGGAAGACCGCCGCCGGTCGGGTGCTCGCGGTTTCCCTGGGCTTCGGTTTCGTCGATACCGACGATCTCGTTCGCGAAGGCGCGGGCCGGGACATTCCCGCGATCTTCGGGAAGGAGGGGGAGGCCGGTTTCCGCCGCCGCGAGCGAGAGGCGATCGCGTCACTCGCCGACCGGACGGGGTTGGTGATCGCCACCGGAGGCGGGGCCGTCGTCGACCCGGAGAACACGGCGGTGCTGCGCCGCCTCGGTCCCCTCGTGTGGCTGCGCGCGCGCCCCGAGACGATCCTCGCCCGCGTGGGCGGCGCCGAGACGCGGCCCATGCTGGCGGGCGCGCGGGGGCGCGAAGCGACTCGGCGGCGGATCGAGGAGTTGCTGGCCTCCCGGGAGGGGGCCTATGCCGCGTCGGACCTTGCCGTGGACACCGACGGGATCGATCCGGAGGAGACGGCGCGCGCGATCCTTGCGGCGCTGGAAGGGCCTCGCGGGCAGGGCGAGACCTCGGGCGTGCGTCCCGGGCCCGCGTAGAGGAGGCCATGGGCGATCCCGGCGTGAAGCCGCTCCGCGTGGCGCTCGGCGAGCGGTCCTACCCCATTCGCTTCGCGGCCGACGGCCTGCGCGGCCTCCCGGATGCCATCGCGCGGATCCTGCCTGCCGGCCCCATCGCGATCGTGACGAACGCGACGGTGGGCAGGCGCTATCTCCCCCAGGTGCGCGACGGGCTGCACGCGCGGGGTTTCGCGCCGGTCGTCGTCTCCGTGCCCGATGGCGAGCGGGCCAAGACGCTCCGCGTGGCGGAAGCGGTGATCGGGCGAATGCTCGCCGCCGGGCTCGATCGCACGAGCGCGATCGTGGCCCTCGGCGGCGGCGTGGTGGGGGATCTCGCGGGCTTCGTGGCCGCGATCTTCCTTCGGGGCGTCCCCTACGTGCAGGTCCCGACGACGTTGCTCGCCCAGGTGGATTCCTCCGTGGGCGGCAAGACCGGGGTGAACCACGCGCGCGGGAAGAACCTGATCGGCGCCTTCCACCAGCCCTCCCTGGTGTACGCCGATCTCTCGACCCTCCGCACGCTCGAGCCGCGCGAGCTGCGCGCCGGCATGGCGGAGGTGATCAAGGTCGGCGTGATTCGTGACGCGCGGCTGTTCGCGCGCCTGGAACGCGAGATGCCCCGTCTCCTGCGCGTGGAGGTCCCGGCCCTTGCCCCCATCGTCCGGCGCTGCTGCGAGATCAAGGCGGAGGTGGTCGCGGCCGACGAGCGCGAGGCGGGTCTCCGGGCGATCCTGAACTTCGGCCACACGTTCGGCCACGCCATCGAGAACCTGACGGGTTACCACCGCCACAAGCACGGCGAGGCCGTTGCGATGGGAATGGTGCTCGCGGCGCGTCTGTCGCGCCGGATGGGGCTTTGCGACGGTGGAACGGTGACGCGGATCGAGCACCTCATCCACCGCGCCGGCCTTCCCGTGGAGGCCCCCGGCTTCCGCCGCGACGCATGGCGGCGCGCCGTGCTGACGGACAAGAAGCGGCGCGCCGACAGGATCCACTTCGTCGCCGTGACGGGGATCGGACGCGTCCGGATCGAATTGATGCGCGTGACCGATCTGCTCGCGGCGCTTGACCGGGAGCGCGAATCCCGATAGCGTGAGGCGCCTCCTGCTTCGTCCCCGGCCCTGTGCATGTCTGCTGACTTGAAAGACGAGACCGCCCGATATCGCGCGTTGCTGCGGAGAGATCCGCGCTCACGGGTCTTCGCGCCGCTGGCGGAGGCGTACCGACGGGAGGGGCGCCTCGAGGAGGCGCTCGCGCTGGCCCGCGCGGGCGTGGCGAAGCACCCCGCCTACCCGGGGGGACGCATGGCCTTCGGGCGGGTTCTGCTGGACCTGGGACGGGTCCGGGAAGCCACGGAGGAGATCGAGCGCGCCATCGCCGCCTCTCCCGGCGCCGCGTCCGCCTGGCGCCTTCTCGGCGAGGCGCGGGCGCGGCTGCGCGATCGGAGCGGCGCCTTCGAGGCCTTCGCGCGCGCTCTCGCGCTCGATCCCCTCGACGAGGGGGCCCGCGCCGCCGTACTGGACATCGATTCCCTGATCGCATCGTCGCCACCCGCGGCGGCTGCGCCAGAGGCCCCGCCGGAGGTCCCGCCGGAGGTCCCGAGCGGAGCGAGGGCCGACTCCAAACAAGCAGCGAGGGCCGACTCTGAGTATGCAGCGAGGCCCGACTCCGGAAGCAACCCCGCCGGCGATGCGTGGGCGGCCGACGCCCAGGAAATCGCCGCGGCGATCGCGGGGGAGCCGGCGGAACTGGATCTCTCACTCGAGGTGATCGAGGAAGGGAAGTCTCCCACGGAGCGGCTGTCCCGGATTGAAAGGGCCTGGCTCGAGGAGGGGGAGCTTTCGCTCCTCCTGATCCCGGAGGAGAGCGGGGCTGAAGAGGAACCGCGGGAGGCGCCTGCCATCGAGCAGATTTCCGGTGCGGAGGCTGACTTCCTTGCGGGGCGGCTCGAGATCCTGGACATCGTGCACTCCTCCCTGGCGCCCGAAGCGATGGAGGAAGGCGCCCCGCGCGCCGCGCGGGCTGATTTCGATGCCGGGGCCGGCTCCGGGCCCGATACGACCTGGGAGTTCCCGGCGGATCACGGGGACGGAGCCTTCGCGCAGGCGACACTCGAGCAGGAGGAGGAACGGCGACCGGAGCGGGAGACCGGCGACTCCGCCGTGGTGCCGCCGGATCTC
>JBGPLH010000152.1:0-7565 GCA_041486365.1 Thermodesulfobacteriota bacterium
ACCACGATCGCCAGCGGGTCACGCCCGTCGAGACGGTGGAGCGGCGTGTCCCCCTCCGGGGTCGCGCCGGCGATCCAGAGCCCCGCCTCGCGGAGGCCCTCGAGCGCGCGCACGAGGTTCGTGACGCGAACGATCCGCGTGTGCTCCACCGCGCCCGCGCTCGCCCGGGCGACGGCGGGAGTCACCTCCGCGCTCCGGTCCTTCGGGATCAGGACCGCGTGGGCGCCGGCCACGTTGGCGCTCCGGATGATCGATCCGAGGTTGTGCGGATCCTGTATCCCGTCGAGCGCGAGCAGGAGCGCCGGTTCCCCGAGGTAGCCGATGCGCCTCAGGAGATCGCCCTCCTCCTCGTAGGGATAGGGCCCGACGGCGGCCGCGATTCCCTGGTGCTCCGCCGTGCGCGCGAATCGATCGATCGCCTCGCGCGGCGCCGCCTCGACGTCGACTCCCGCACTGCGCGCCAGCGATCCTATCTCCTCGCGTCGCTCGCGGCCCTCGCCCTTCGGGGGAAGAAGGAGCACCCGCGTGATCTCACGGCGGCTCGCGCGCAACGCCTCGCGAACGGGATGGTAACCGTAGAGCACCTCCGGCCCCGCGGCGCGGCGGGACGCCGCCGCGTGCCGTCTCGTCCCTTCTCCCGTGGACCCCGGCTTCGGCCCGAACCGACGGGCCTTCATATCGCTGCGCCCGGCGCGGAGGCGGCGGCCATCACGCGGAACCCCGGCCCGTCGCTTCCTCGATCTCGGCGACGAGGGCCACCAGCGCGGCCGCGGGATCCGCCGCCGCGATCACGGGGCGGCCGACGACGAGGTAGTCGGCCCCCGCCCGGATCGCCTCCCGCGCCGTGAGCGTGCGCTTCTGATCGTCCGGGGCCCCGGCGGCGCGGATGCCAGGGGTGACGATGAAAAACTCCTTGCCCATCTCCTTCCGGATCGCGGCGATCTCCCGGGGAGAGGCCACGACGCCGTCCATGCCGGATTCCCGGGCGAGGTTGGCGAGCCGGAGGACCTGCGCCTCCGGGGTCGACGCGACGCCGGTTTCGCGAAGCGCCTCACCATCGAGGCTCGTGAGCACGGTCACGGCAAGGAGTGTCGGACGAGCCGAACCGCGCCGGGCGGCTTCGTCGGAGGCGGCGTCCAGGGCCGCGCGCATCATCTCGCGGCCGCCGGAGGCGTGCAGGTCCAGGAAGCTGACTCCGAGCTTCACCGCTTCCCGCGTCGCGGCCGCGACCGTGTTCGGGATGTCGTGGAACTTCAGATCGAGAAAAACGCGGCGGCCGGACGCGACGAGGCGGCGCACCGCCGCGGGCCCCGCGGCCACGAAGAGCTGGTTGCCCACCTTCACGCCGCCCGGGCCCGGACCGACTCGCGCGAGGACCGCCTCCGCCGCGATCTCGTCGGGGACGTCCAGGGCGAGCAGGACCCGATCGGCGGCCTTCACCGGAGCCCCGCGGCGGCCTTCTCGAAGAGCGCGAGCGCCCGGGAGGCCGCCTCCGCCAGGGGCACATGCTCCTTCTCACCGGTGCGCCGGAGCCCGATCTCCACGTTGCCCGACGCCAGGCTCTTCTTCCCGATGATCACGCGCACCGGGATCCCGATCAGATCGGCGTCGGCGAACTTCACGCCGGCGCGCTCGTCGCGATCGTCCAGCAGCGCCTCGACGCCCTGCTCCTCGATCTCCCGCAGGATCCGCTCCGCCGCGGCGCGCACCTCCGGGTCCGGCTGGAGCGGCAGCACCGTCACGGCGAAGGGCGAGAGCGCCGCGGGCCAGATGATCCCGTTCTCGTCGTGGTTCTGCTCGATGGCGGCGGCGGCGGTGCGTCCGATCCCGATCCCGTAGGTGCCCATGACGATGGCCCGATCGGCCCCCGACGCGTCGAGGTAGGTCGCGCGAAGCGCCTCGCTGTACTTCGTGCCGAGCTTGAAGATGTGCCCCACCTCGATCCCGCGGCGGAATTCGACGGGCGTCCCGCACCGGGCGCAGGCATCGCCGGGGCGCGCCATCCGCAGATCGGCCCAGGCATCCGGGGTGAAATCGCGGCCGGGGGCCACGTGGATCAGATGGGCATCGGCCCGGTTCGCGCCCGTCACGGCGTCCGCGAGCCGCTCCACCGACGGGTCCGCGATCATCCGCCCACGGAACACGGTGAGCCCGACGGGCCCGAGGTAGCCCACTGGTGCCCCCGTCTCCGATTCGATCTCCGCGTCCCCCGCCAGCTCGAGCACCCGTGCGCCGAGGAACGCCCTGAGCTTCAGATCGTTCACCTGGAGGTCGCCCCGGATGAGCGCCATCACGGGACCGTTCTCCGTCCGGTAGAGGAGCGTCTTGATGAAGCGCGCGGCGGGCACCTGGAGGAACGCAGCCACCTCTTCGACCGTCTTCTTCCCGGGCGTCCGCACCTCCTCCACGGGACACGGGACGCCACCGGCGCCGGCCGCCCCCGGCTCCGCGGCGCGCACCTCCGCCTTCTCGACGTTGGCCGCGTAGCCGCAGCCGCCGCAGATAACGACGGCGTCCTCGCCCGAGTCGGCGAGCACCATGAACTCGTGGGAGTCCTTCCCGCCGATCGCCCCGGTGTCGGCCTCCACTACCGCGTGGGTGAGACCGCAGCGATCGAAGATCCGCGTGTAGGCCCCGCGCATCGCCTCGTACTCGCGGTCGAGGTCCGCCTCATCGGCGTGGAACGAATAGGCGTCCAGCATGCAGAACTCGCGGCCGCGCATGAGGCCGAAGCGCGGCCGGATCTCGTCCCGGAACTTCGTGTGGATCTGGTAGAGGTTCAGCGGCAGCTGCCGCCAGGAGCGCACGTCGCGCCGCACGATGTCGGTGATCACCTCTTCGTGCGTGGGACCGAGACAGAAGTCGCGATCGTGGCGATCCTTGATCCGCAAGAGCTCCTTCCCGTAGAGGTCCCAGCGGCCGCTCTCCTGCCACAGCTCGGCCGGGATCACCACGGGGAGCTGGACCTCCTGCGCCCCGGAGGCGTTCAGCTCCTCCCGCACGATCCGCTCCACGTTGCGCAGCACCCGGACGCCCAGCGGCAGGAGCGAGTAGATGCCGGCCGCGAGCTTGCGGATCATTCCCGCGCGCACCATGAGCTGGTGGCTGACGACTTCCGCCTCTGCCGGTGTCTCCTTCAACGTCGGGATCAGCAATTTCGAAAAGCGCACGGGCGGTCCCCATGGGAGGTCGGCTTCCGTGGAACTGCTGCGGGCGCCGCGGCTGCGCGCCCATACCTGGGGGTTCGACTCGACTGGCTTCGGGCTGGACGGAAGCGCGGGTCAGGAAGGACCCGCGGCGGCGCCTGGCTCGCCGGATTCCTCGACAGGCTCCTCGGCGGCCATCTTCTCGACTTCCTCGACGATGGCCTGGAGCAGGCGGCTGCGATCGTCGACCTTGCGGATCATCCGGCCCCGGCGGTACAGCAGGCTCACGCCCCTTCCCCCGCCGGCGATCCCGAGATCGGCCTGCATCGCCTCGCCGGGGCCGTTCACGACGCATCCCATCACGGCGATCTTGATCGGCGCCGTGATGTGACCGATCGCGGCCTCCAGCTCCCTGGCCAGCGTGATCACGTCGAGCTCGTCGCGCCCGCAGGTGGGGCAGGCGATGAGCGAGGGGCCGCGCCGGCGCAGGTGGAGCGTCTTCAGGATCTCGAACCCGGCCCGCACCTCCTCCACCGGATCCTCGGTGAGCGAGACGCGCAGCGTGTCGCCGATCCCGTCGTAGAGCAGGATCCCAAGCCCCACGGCGGACTTGATGCTCCCCGTGAACTTCGTGCCCGCCTCCGTGATCCCGATGTGGAACGGGTAGTCCACCTTGGTCGCCAGGAGGCGGTAGGCCTCCACGGTCGTGGGGACGTCGGTGGCCTTCAGCGAGATCTTGATGTCGCGGAAATCCAGCGACTCCAGGATCGCCACGTGGCGCATCGCGCTCTCGACCATCGCCTCCGGGCAGGGCCGCCCCCCGTACTTCGCGAGGAGATCCTTCTCGAGCGATCCGCCGTTCACCCCGATCCGGATCGACACGCCCCGCTCGCCCGCCGCCTGGACGACCCGCTTCACGCGGTCGGCGCTCCCGATGTTGCCCGGGTTCAGTCGCAGTGCGTCGACGCCGGCGGCCAGCGCTTCCAGGGCGAGCACGTGATTGAAATGAATGTCGGCGATGAGGGGCGCGTAGGTGCGACGGCGGATGTCGTAGAGAGCCTTGGCGGCCTCCAGGTCCGGGACCGCGAGGCGGATGATCTCGCACCCGGCCGCAAGCAGCGCCTCGATCTGACCGACGGTCGCCTCCACGTCCCGCGTGTCGGTGTTCGTCATCGACTGGACGGCGATCGGGGCGTCCCCGCCGACGAGGGCGCGGCCGACGCGGATCTGCCGCGTCTTGCGGCGCCGCCGGAGATCCATGCCGGAGGACGGGTCGACAACTGCCAAGAGATCCCGCCCGGAGAGCGCGTCGACAAGGGACAATTTGCTGGGGATGACCGGCTCGCTCACGGAGGTTCCTCGGGGCGGCCATGGCGTGGACGAGGCCGCGGATTCGGGAGGGGGTGGACGACCGGAGCCTAACCAGAAAGCCCTTGATTGTCAACGCATTCTGCGCGCGTGGGGTGTGCCCGGCGGGCCTCGCGCATCCTTGACGGAACCTTCCGGCGAGGGCTACTTTCACCGCCGCTTCGCACCGCGCCCGAGACCACGCCGGCCCGCGCGCCCTCTCCCACCCGAACCCGGAGCCACACGTGGATCGACCGTCACCGATCCTCGAGCCCCTGGACTGGATCGATCCCGGCGAGGCCTTTCGCTCGCTCGCCGCGCGCGATCACCCGCCGCGTGGAATCGTGTTCCTCGACAGCGCCGGCCCGACCTCCGGGATCGCCCGCTGGTCGATCCTCGCCGCCGATCCCTTCGACATCCTCGAAGACCGGGTCGATCCCTTCGGCGCGATCGAACGGGCACTCGCCGCGCACCGAACCCAGGAGGGTCCCGTCCCCTTCGCGCGCGGGGGGGCGATCGGGTTCCTCGGCTATGGCCTTCGCCATCACCTCGAGCGTCTCCCGCGGCGCCACACCGACGCTGCGGAGCCGGATCTGTGGCTGGGGCTCTACGATGCGCTGGTCATCTTCGACCGCCGGTCGCGCCGCGCCTGGATCGCATCCACGGGCCTGCCCGAGCGGGACCCTCCCGCCGCGCGGGTGCGCGCCGGGAGGCGCGCGGCGTGGCTGCGATCGCTCCTCGCCTCCGCGCAGTGCTCCTCGATCGATCCCGATCCGCCCCCGCTTGCCTCCCGGGGCGCGCTGCCTCCCGGCGCGCGCCTGTCGATGACGCCCGCGGACTATGTCGACCGGGTGGAGCGGGCGCGCGCATGGATCCGCGCGGGCGACATCTACCAGGCGAACCTTTCCTGGCGTGTCGAGGCCCCCTGCCCCCTCCCGCCGCCGCGCCTGTACCTCCATCTGCGCACGATCTCTCCCGCGCCCTTCGGCGCCTACCTCGACCCGGGGCCCTTCCAGGTGCTCAGCAACTCGCCCGAGCGGTTCCTGCTGCAGGAGCGCGGACGGATCGAGACGCGCCCGATCAAGGGGACGCGTCCGCGCGGCGCCGACCCCGTCGAGGATCGCCGCGAAGCGCAGGAGCTCCTCGCCTCGGAGAAGGACCGCGCCGAGCATCTGATGATCGTCGACCTGGAGCGCAACGATCTCGGCCGCGTCGCGTGCCCGGGGAGCGTGCGCGTGGAGCGGCTCGGGGGGCTCGAGTCCTATGCGAACGTCCACCACCTGGTTTCCGTGATCCGCGCATCGCTTCCTCCGGGCACGGGGCCCGTCGATGCGCTGCGGGCATGCTTCCCCGGGGGTTCGATCACGGGCGCGCCGAAGATCCGGGCGATGGAGATCATCGAGGAGCTCGAGACGGGACCCCGGGGAATCTACACGGGGGCGATCGGCGGGATCGATTTCTCGGGACGGATGGACCTCTCGGTAGCGATCCGCACGGCCGTCGTCCGGGACGGCGTGGCCTCCTTCCACGTGGGCGGCGGGATCGTGGCCGACTCGAAGCCCGACCTGGAATACCAGGAGACCCTGACCAAGGCGGAAGCCTTCTGCCGCGCGCTGACCGCGTGATGGATCGCCGCCCCGCCCGCGCGATTTACTTCCGGAGGGCGAGCATGGTAGGGATGAAGGCGGGGGAGATGTCCGATTTTCTCGAGGAGGGACCATCCATGTTGCGAGTGAACCGGTGGGCGACAGCCGCCGCGCTTTTCATCCCCCTGCTCCTGGGCCTGGCGCCCCTCGCCGGGGCCGTCGAGCCCGTCAGCACCTGCGAACCCGACGGGATGCAGTCCAGCGGGGCGATCTACCGGATCTGCATGCCCGCGCCCTCGCGCTGGAACGGCGACCTCGTGATCTTCGCCCACGGCTACGTCGCCTTCAACGAGCCCTTCGGCATTCCGGAGGACCAGGTCTGCTCGCCCGACGGCCTGTGCCTGCCCACGCTGATCAACGCTCTGGGCTACGCCTTCGCCACGACGAGCTACAGCGAGAACGGCCTCGCGGTCCTTCCCGGCGTCCAGGACGTCGTGGATCTCGTCAACGTCTTCTCGATGAGCCACGCCGCGCCGGGACACGTCTTCCTGACGGGCGCGTCGGAGGGCGGGATCGTCACCGCGCTCGCCGTCGAGCAGTACCCCGATGTCTTCGACGGGGGCCTGGCGGCCTGCGGGCCCATCGGCGACTGGAACACGCAGATCTCCTACTTCGGGGACTTCCGGGTGATCTTCGAGTACTTCTTCCCCGGGATCCTGCCGGCGAGCGTCACGGAGGTCCCCTCCGACTTGATCGACAACTGGATCGACGTCTGGGAGCATGCCGTCAAGCCGGTCGTCTTCGACCCCATGAACCAGAGCAAGCTCAACCAGCTCCTCAAGGTCACGAATGCCCCCTTCGACAAGAACGACCCGGCCACGATCGAGCTGACGGTGCACGACGCCCTCTGGTACTGGGTCTTCGCCACGAACGACGCGAACGACAAGCTCGGCGGCCAGCCCTACGACAACGTGGGCAAGCGCTATCGCGGGTCGCAGAACGACGTCGCGCTCAACGCGTCCGTCGTCCGTGTCGCCGCGGACCAGGCGGCGGTCGACGAGATCCAGGCGAACTACCAGACGACGGGCGACATCGAGATCCCGCTCGTCACGCTGCACACGATCAAGGACCAGCAGGTCCCCTACATGCACGAGCCGCTCTACCGGATGAAGGTGAAGGCGGCGGGCGACACGGCCCTGCACGTGAACATCCCGGTCTTCCGCTATGGGCACTGCAACTTCAAGCCGCTCGACGTGGTCCTCGCATTCGTCCGCCTCGTGAACAAGGCGACCGGCCAGTCAATCGCCGTGCAGCCGGCGCTTGCCCGGGCTGGCGTGCAGACCGGCGCCTCGCCGGGGAGGTGACGACCCCGGCATGGGAGGGACGCGCCGCGCGCCGCGGATCACCCACGCGTCCCTGAACGGACGCGTCGTCCCGCTCTCCCGCGCGGCGATCCCCGTCACCGACGGCGCCGTGACCCACGGGG
>JBGPLH010000153.1:0-7560 GCA_041486365.1 Thermodesulfobacteriota bacterium
GTCCAAACAGGCGATCGAGGGGCGGGTCGCGCAGATCCGCGCCCAGGTCGAGGAGACCACGAGCGACTACGACAAGGAGAAGCTCCAGGAGCGGCTCGCGAAGCTCGTGGGCGGAGTCGCCGTGATCAACGTGGGCGCCGCGACCGAGACGGAGCTCAAGGAGAAGAAGGCCCGGGTGGAGGACGCGCTGCACGCCACCCGCGCGGCCGTCGAGGAGGGGATCGTGCCCGGCGGCGGCGTCGCGCTGCTGCGGTGCCTCCCGGCGCTGGACAAACTCAAGCTCGCCGAGGACCAGCAGTTCGGCGTGAACATCGTGCGCCGCGCCATCGAGGAGCCGCTCCGGCAGATCGCCGCCAACGCGGGGGTCGAGGGTTCCATCGTCGTGGACAAGGTGAAGAACACGAAGGGCGCCTACGGCTTCAACGCCGCGACGGAGGAGTACGAGGACCTCGTGAAGGCGGGGATCATCGATCCGACGAAGGTGGTCCGCACCGCGCTCCAGAACGCGGCCAGCGTCTCCGGGCTGCTCATCACCACGGAGGCGATGATCGCCGAGAAGCCCAAGGACGAGAGCGCCCCTCCGATGCCGGGCGGCGGCGGTATGGGCGGCATGATGTAAGAGCCGCTCCGGCGGCTCCGGGAACAGGAAGCCCGGCGGGAAACCGCCGGGCTTCTTCCTTCATTCACTCATCCGCCTTGCCCGCCGTCCCCTTCCCCTCCGGCAGCAAATGCTCCTTCCGGATCGCCTCCTCGAGCAGCACCGCCACCTTCGCGTGACCCTTCGCATTCAGGTGGCAGATGTCGACGTAGTCGCTCCCGTCGCGCTCCAGAATCGGGCCCGGGTCCACCACCGGGATCCCTCGGGTCCGGGCCACCTGCCTCATGATGTCGATGTACTCCTCGTCGGTGCGTACCGGACGCCCCCCGTGAAGAGATCGGTACGCAACCGTGTGCGCCACCTCGTCGGCTTTCGCGCGCCGCAAGGGGTCTTCATCTCTCGCGTAAACGGCCGCCAGCGAGAGCCGCGCGAGGTCTGAAAAGAAGTTATTGAGTCTCACCGCCAGATCGAGCTTCTCCTCGGCCGGACCGATCAGATCCGCGCGGGCGAGTCCCAGGCCCTCACGAAGGTACGCCGTGTCGAGCGGGTTGTCCCGGAGCGCGAGAAAGAGGACGCGGACCCCGCGCGCATGCGCCACGTCGGCGATCCGCTCGAGATTGGCGCGGTAACGTTCCGGCGACACGCGCGGGGGAAGCCGGCGGAGATCGACCGAGGTGGGGAGGGCCCTCGTCTGCGCTCGCAGGAGGAGGAGCCGCATCCCCCGATAGAGATAGAACCGCGAGGCGATCCCGCGGACGCGATGCCAGCGGGTGACCTTGCGGAACATCGCCGCGCTGTCCACCTCCCCGGCGTCCAGGACGTAACGGCGGTCGTTGATGTTGGAGGACAGGATCACCAGCGCGGGATGAAGCGGCAGGGCCTGCGCCAGGAATACGCGCCAGTCCTGGTAGGAGGAGTACCCGCTCACCCCCAGGTTGATGACCACGGCCTCCGGCAGCAGCGCGTCGAGGCGCTCGCCGAAGGAATCCTCGAGATCGACCCGGAAGCCAAAGGTTGTCGAGTCGCCCAAGAGCACGATTCGGGGGAGGGGCTGATCGAGATCCTGCGCGTCGCGGGGGTAGAGCCCCTGCGCGTTGAACCGAACCGCGGTGTCCTCTGCGAAGCCGATGAAATTCGGCCGGCGCGTCCACCCCAGGTCCGCCGAGTAGACGTACCAGCCGCCCTCCTCCACCTCAGGGTTTTCCCGGAGCGCCGGGACCCAGCGCGCCGACGCACGAAGCAGACCGTCTACGCCCAGCAGGAGAATCACCGCGATCACGAACCCTGCCGTCAGATTCTTCGCGTTCTGTCCCATGGCCATCCTGCTGCTACATCCTGCCGGTTCACGGCCGCCGACATCCCCGCTCTCTCGATCAGTGCCCGCCGGCGGCCCCGCCGCCGGCGATTGCGCAGCGCCCCCCCCCACACACCGCGGACGCCTTGTCGTCGCAGAGATAGACCTGCGGGCACAGGAGATCGCCCGTGCAGCGCGCGGCGCGCGCGGCGCGGTACGCGTCGAGCGATTTCTTCCGGACGGCCACCTGGCGCCCGCCCGCGTTGCAGGGGCAGCAGTCCTGCTGATTCTCCAGAACGCAGTCGGAGGACTTCGCGCAGGAGAAGAAGTCCGTCGTCTTCGCCGCCGGGCGCGCCGCCGCGCCGGATTCCTTCCTGTCGGGTTCCCGGCAGGCCGCGGTCGCCGCGATGCACACCGCCAGCACGGCAAGAGGAACCAGCCTCGCCCTTGGGTCCCGCATCCGTTCTCTCCCCCGATTCATGAAATCGCCCCGGAGTCCTCCGATCAGATCTTGTCGGCCCCCGCTTCGCGGGGAACCTCCGGCCGTTATCGCCGCCGCTGTCGCATCCTAGCGCCTTCGACGCCGGGTCCGCCGCATCAGGAAGACCATGAAGCCCATGAGGAAAACCATCCCCAGCACCGCTCCGACAACCTGCCCGTAGGCGTACCATGGCTTTCCCGGCGCGCCGGCGCCCTCCGGCGCAGTGCCCGCCGCGAAGCTGTTCACCGAGTCGTGCGCCTCCTTCACGAAGCGATCGTAGCGATCCGCGGGCGCCGTGTAGGTGAGCACGTAGTGGCAGCCGATCCCGGACAGGATCACCTGGAAGTTGCCCACGCGGATCCGCCCGGCCCCGGCGTCCTGGTCGTAGGACGACTCGAGGAATCCCGCGTTGGCGCCAAAGAGCGTCACCATCCGCGCATTCGTCACCCGGTAGTTCGAGATCGGCGGGACCATCCCCGCGAGACCCTTCGCGAGGGGCGGTGGAGAGGAGCCCGCGAACTGCGCCTGGAGCTCGTCCACCGTCCTGCGAAGCGCCTGGGGCGTGATCGAGAGCGGCGTCGGCAGCACGGCCACGTTGATCGACGGAGCGAAGTCCCCCTCCCGCGGCCCGCGAAAGGCCACGCTCACGCCGGCCGCGGGTTTCGGGAGTACCTCCCAGCCCTGAGGCGACCGGATCGAGAACCCGTTTTCCGGATCGACGTAGCGCTCCCCGAGCGCCGCCGCCCCGGGGGACGGTGCGAGCGCCGCGACAAGGGCAACGAGAAGGCCCAGTGCCGCCCGCCGGCCATCAGCGCTCATCGAAGAAAGCCTCCCGGCCCGCGCGCGGGAGACGGGCGCAAGGCGCGCACGCCTTCCCGCCCCGGCTCAGATCCCGCCCACGCGGCGAACGAACTCGACCACCTCCCGCCGCACCGTCTCCTGCTCCCGGTCCACGGTGATCACGTGATAGGAATCCCCGAGCAGCACGAGTCGCTTGTCCTTGCTCGAAGCCTCCCGGTAGAGCCGCTCCGCGCCACGCGGATCGACCGCGTGGTCCTCCTTCGCCGCGATCACGAGCAGCGGGGCGGTGATCCGCGGGAACTCCTCCGGGAGCGACGCGATCAGATCGACCAGGGAAGCCGCCGCGGCGAGCGACTGCATGCGATAGCTCGGGTGGCTCGCCTTCGCCACCGGATCCTTGATGTCGGAGGTCTTGGGCCGGAAGGGGATCAGGCGCGCCAGGAGCGGGAGCAAGGGGCCGGTGCGCGTGCGCAGCTTCACGGCGGGCGAGAGCGCGACAAGCCCCGGTGCCGGGCGCCGCGTCGCGATCCGGATGGCGAGGGAGGCCCCCATCGAGAGCCCGCAGAGGAAGGGAGGCGCGTGAGAGGCGGCGAGATCATCCCAGGCCTCGAGCGCGGCCTTCTCCCAGTCGTGCCACGTGGTCGTCGCGAGATCCCGGGGACTCGTGCCGTGCCCGGGCAGCAGCGGGCAGGCGACCGTCACCCCGACGCCCGCTAAGGCCTCGCCGAGCCCCCGCATCTCGTAGGGGGTCCCGGTGAGCCCGTGCAGCAGGAGGCAGCTGGTCGGGCCCCGGAGAATCCGGAAGGGTCGGGCGCGGTCCTGCGAGTTCATGCGATCACGGCGGCGCCTCGCCCGCTCACGTCTGCTTCAGCGTCATGCGGCGAAGGATGGCGGAGAGCCGATCCCCGATCGCGTCGGGTGTCGGCGCGGTTTCCTTGTTGAGGTACCCCGCGGGCGCGCAGTGACGCAGGACCCCCCGAAAATTCTCGTCGCACTTGGCCACGGAGAAGAACACGATGGGGATCGCCGGATGGGCGAATCCCCGCTCGATCGCCCTCGCCCCGAGCGCCGCGTGGATGCCGTTGATGATGGGCATCTGCACGTCGAGCACCATGAAGCCCGGTGGCCGCCGCTTCACGAGCGACTCGGTGAACGCCTCGAGGAACTCCGATCCGTCGCGGCAGGCGGTGACGACGCGGGCGAGACCGCGCTCCACGAGGAGGTCCGAGAGGACGTCGCACAGGAGGGGAGAATCGTCCACAGTGATCGCGCGGTCGACCGCGGTGAGCGCCGTCTCCCGCGCATTGAGCACGAGCCCGCAGTACACGCATCGACGCTCGACGCGCCCTTCCGAGACCACCCGGTGGGTCTCAACGCTCTCGCCGCATCCCTGGCAGAAGGCCATGGCGGCCGGTGGGCTGTCCATGCTGTGCCCCTGGTTGGGCCGGGGTTTCGAAATCGCCGCTAGGCCCCCTCGCCACCGCGCGGGCCCCTGCCGAAACGCGCCCGCGCGGCCGTCATGGCGGCCTCCATCACTTCCCGGAGCGGAACGCCCCGCGCCTCCGCAGCGCGCCGGCAGTCTTCGTATTCGGGATGGAGGCCCAGAATCTCCTCGCCGCCCGACGCGATCTTCACCCCGACGGGACCGTAGGCGGTCTCGACCGCCTCGACGCGCCGCTCGAGCAGCATCCGTTCCGCCCGCGTGACGCGCAGCCCCGTGGCGCTCGACTCGCGGAAGATCACGCGGGCCAGCCGCTCGCGGTCCTCTTCCCGCGCGATCACGCGGAGCGCCGTCCCGGGACGCCCCTTCTTCATCTGGATCGGCGCGAGCGATACGTCGAGCGCGCCTTCCGCCGCGAGCCGGTCGGCCAGCCAGCCGGTCACCTCCGGGTTGAGATCGTCGATGTGGGTCTCCAGCACGCACACCGAATCCGCGTCGAAGGGCTCCTCCGTCTCGCCGAGCCAGAGCCGGAGCACGTTCGGCAGGCCCCGGGCGCGATCGTCTCCCGCCCCGTGCCCCACGCCGATCACGCGCATCGGCGGAAGATTCCCGAAGGAGGAGGCGAGCGACGTCACGATCGCCGCGCCCGTCGGCGTCACGAACTCGAACCGGTCGGAAACGCCGTAGACCGGCGCGCCCGAAAGCAGCTCCGCCGTGGCGGGCGACGGCAGCGGCAGGGGGCCGTGATCGCTATCCACGCTCCCGGAACCCAGGGGCAGCGCCGAGCAGACCACCCGCGCGACGCCGAGGTGCGCAAGTCCGGCGGCGGTTCCCAGGACATCCACGATGGCGTCCACCGCCCCCACCTCGTGGAAGGCCACCGCCTCCACGTCGGTCCTGTGCACCTTCGCCTCCGCCTCCGCCAGGCGGCGGAAGATCCGGAGGCTCGTCTCCTTCACGACCGGCTCGAGCGCCGCGCCCTCGATCCGGGCGCGGATCTCCCCGAACGTCCGGTGCCCGTGCGGGCCGTGATGCGCGGCGTGCCCGCCCGCTTTCACCTCGACATGCGTCGCGCCGATGGGGCCGCGGCGCACGTCCGTCACCTCGAGCGTGAACTCCCCCGGCGCCACCCGGCGTCCCGCCTCCTCGATGATCCGCGCGGGAACACCGAGCGCGATCAGCGCGCCGAGGGTCATGTTCCCCGACACGCCGCTGAAACAGTCGAACCAGGCGACGCGCATGCTAGCCCTTGCGGTTCATGAGCGCCGCCGCAAAGGCGGCCCCGAACCCGTTGTCGATGTTCACCACGGTGATCCCGGCGGCGCAGGCATTGAGCATCGCGAGCAACGCCGCGATCCCGCCGAAACTCGCCCCGTAGCCCACGCTCGTCGGCACGGCGATCACCGGGCGGTCCACGAGCCCGCCCACGACGCTCGGAAGAGCCCCCTCCATCCCGGCCACGACGATGATCACGCCGGCGCGGGCAATCCGTTCGAGCTCGCCGAACAGCCGGTGGATCCCCGCGACGCCGACGTCGTAGACACGCTCGACCTCGTTGCCCAGCAGCGTCGCGGTGACGGCGGCCTCCTCGGCCACGGGGATGTCGGAGGTGCCCGCCGCGAGGACGAAGATCGGGGCACGGCCCCGGGGCGCAATCTTCTCGCGGAGGAGGACGAGGGTGCGCGACACCGGATCGTGGCGGAGGCCGGGGACGGCGCGACGGACCTTCCTGGCGGTCTCGGGGTCAACGCGCGTGACGAGCAAGTTCCCCGGGGCCGCCTTCATGCGGCGCAGGATCGCGGCGATCTGGCCGGGGCGCTTCCCTTCCCCGAGGATCACCTCGGGGAATCCCTTGCGCAGCGCGCGGTGGTGATCGATCCGGGCGAATCCGAGGTCTTCGAAGGGGAGGTGACGAAGCCTGTCGAGGGCCTTATCCACGCCGGTCCGGCCCGATCGCACGTCCTCGAGGAGGCGCTGGAGCTGCTCGCGGTTCATGCGGGTCTCCGATCACGGGTTTCGGGACGCGCGCGGCCGGGAGCGGCGCGGGAGACGGGGCGGCTACAAGACCTTGCACCCCATGCGAACGGAGCGCACGACGAGATCGCCTGTGGCCGGGACCAGCTCCACCGTCCGCCCGTGGTTCCCTCCCACGTCCTCGGCGACGAGCGGGATCCCCATCTCCTCGAGCTTGGCCCGCACGGCATGGGCGTTGCGCTCGCCGATCCGGGGGCGCGCGTCGGCGCGGGGGTCCGCGCCGGGCGGCATGCGCGGGTCGGCTACCGGGAACATGTCGGCGCCGCCCGCCATCTTCGCCAGCAGGGCGCCCCGGGCGCATCCCGCCTCGATCATGCGCACCACTATGGCTTCCACGGCCGTGTCGGCGAACTTGAGCGGATCGCCCCCGCGGCTCCCCGCCGTGACCGAGGGGAGCATCACGTGGGCGAGCCCCCCGATCTTGAGGTAGGGATCGTGGAGCGCGACACCGATGCAGGATCCGAGTCCGTACGATACCAGAACGGCGGGAGCGCGCGCAATCTGGAGGTCCGCGATCCCCACGCTGATTTTCTTCATCGGCGGGGCTCTCCGATGCGATCGAAGATGAGCCGGAGCGAGGCAGGGTCGGGCAGCAGGAAGAAATGACCGCGGATCGCCTGCGCCGTCTCGAAGAATTCCGTCTCGATGAGGAGGGCCAGGTCCCCCGTCCGCGACTGCTCGATCAGCGCCGCGTCGATGATCGCCCCGGCCATGTCGCAGGCGAGCGCCGGGACGGAGGGAATCAGCGTCACCCCGAGCAGGGTCCCGAGCGCGCTCAGATAGGCCGACGCGAGGATATTGGCGATCTCCGTGAGCGCGGAGGCGGCGTGCTCGCCCCAGTCCCCGGTCAGCGGGATGGGCTTGCCGAGGAGGAGCTGCGTCAGCATCCGCGCGCTCTCCTCGGGGAAGAC
>JBGPLH010000154.1:0-7546 GCA_041486365.1 Thermodesulfobacteriota bacterium
CCGCTGCACGAGCGCATGCGCGAGTATCTCGCGGCCCACCCGGTAGCGATGCTGCGCCGGCGACGGCTCGGGTTCGGTCCCGTCCTCCGGGCAAGGCTCAGGCACTCGATCCTTCGTCAGTCCTGGGACGACGTCGGACGCGCGGGCGGCTATCGGCTGCTCACGGACGGCATTCATCTGAACGACACGGCCGCAGGCATCGTCGCCGACCTCGTGGTTGATTTCCTGATGGGGAAGTTCGAGATCCCGGAAAGAGAGGTCTCCGAGCACATGGCGGATCAAGAATCAAAATCCGATACCGAATGGCGCTCGAAGCTCACCCCCGAGCAATACGAGGTGACGCGGAACAAGGGGACGGAGCGCGCGTTCACGGGGGAGTACTGGGACTCCAAGACGCCCGGGATGTACAAGTGCGTCTGCTGCGGAAGCGCGCTCTTCAGGTCCGACGCGAAATTCGACTCGGGAACGGGCTGGCCGAGCTTCTGGGAAGCCGTCGATCCCGCCAAGGTGAAGCTCCTGGAGGACCGGAGTCACGGGATGTCCCGGACCGAGGCGGCGTGTGCGCAATGCGACGCCCACCTGGGACACGTCTTCGACGACGGGCCGCGGCCGACGGGCAAGCGCTACTGCATCAATTCCGCGTCGCTCAAGCTGGACAAGGGTTGAGCCGATCTGATCGGATGAGATCGAACGCCCGCGGCTAGGACGCAATCCCCGGCGCCCGCGGACGGATCACCTCCGAAGGCGGTTCGGCGATGTCCTGGATCTTCACTCTGGTTGGCACCACGGTGGGTGGCTGGCTCGGCTGGTGGCTGGGCGCTCGCGTGGGGATCATGACGGCTTTCTTCCTGAGCTCGATCGGAACAGCGGCGGGCCTCTACGGTGCCCGCCGGTTCATGCGCGCCTACCTCGATTGACTCACCCTTCAAGCGCTCTCCTCGATAGATAGCCCGTCCCTTCCCTCGCGCGCGCGAGCGCCTTGCGCCGGTGATCGATCGCCATGCGCCGCCGGGCGCATGTCACGCCCTTGGATGCCTGGAATTCAGAAAGGTGAGCACCACCTGCGCGAGCCGCTCGGGACGGTCGTGGTGGATCATGTGACCGGCCCCCTCGATGTCCACGCCCCGGCCGTCGCCGAAGCACTTTCGGCGCTCGATGTCGTTGAAGAAGTGGTACTCGCTCTCCGCGCCCGTGATGAAGAGCACCGGGCAGGTGATCCGGCGCCAGAAGGCCTCCGCCTGGTCGAGGTAGAAGGGCTGCGGGGAGCGGGTGCGGTGGAGCGGATCGTGCTTCCACTCCACGCGGCCGTCGGCGCGCGTGCGGGTCCCCTTCTCCGCGAGGAAGAGCGCCAGCGCGGGCCCGAGGCGCCGGTGCGTGCGCTGCAGCCGCTCGGCCGCGTCCTGGACGGACGCCATCCCGCCGCGCCTGCGGCGATCCACCGCCTCGACCTCCCGGACCCACTGTCGGAACCGATCGGGCGCCACGTCCGGCGACATGGCGGGCGGGCCGAGCCCTTCCACGAGGACGAGCTTTTCGACGCGATCCGGAAAGGTCCCGGCGACGAGGCCCGCCGCCATGCTTCCCATCGAGTGGCCCAGCAGCGCGAACTGTTCGATCCCGAGCGCGTCGGCCACGCCCATCACGTCGAGCACGTAGTCGGGGAAGTGGTAGTAGCCCCCCTGCACCCAGCCGCTATCTCCGTGGCCCCGCAGATCGATCGCCAAGATGCGCCGCGGCGGCGCGCCGGCCGCGGCCGCCTGCTCGCGCAGTGCTCGCACGAAGGGCTCGAAGGACCAGGCGTGATCGAGGAAGCCGTGGACCAGTAGAAGAGGGAAGGGCGTAGCTCCTACCACACCCTTCTCCGTGGGCCAGTCCAGATAGTGGATCTCCAGCCGGCTGACCGGGACCTTGCCTTCGCGCGGTTCCAAGCGCGCCTCCGCGGAAAAATGGATCGCGCGGGAAGTTACGCCGCGCCGTCTTTACGCGCAACGGGCCCTGGGATACCGTGAGCGGGTCCCGAATCCAAGGAGCCCGACATGCCTTCCCGACCCGTTCGCTTCGGTGTGCAGACCGGCCCCCAGAACACGACCTGGGACGAGCTCGTCGCTCTCTGGAAAGAGATCGACACGCTCGGATACGACACCGCCTGGACCTTCGATCACTTCATCCCGATCTTCACCGACCCGAAGGGCCCCTGCTTCGAGGGATGGATCGCGCTGGCTGCGCTGGCGGCGCACACGCGGCGCGTGCGCGTGGGGACCCTCGTCACGGGGAACACGTACCGCAACCCGGCGATTCTCGCGAACATGGCCGCCACGCTCGATCACGCGACCGGCGGGCGGCTCGAGTTCGGGATCGGCGCCGCATGGTTCCAGCAGGAGCACGACGCCTACAACGTGCCCTTCCCGTCCATCGGGACACGTCTCTCGATGCTCGATGAGTCGCTCCGGATCATCCGGGCAATGTGGACGGAGAAGGCGCCGTCCTTCGAGGGGAAGCACTACCGGATCCACGAGGCCCTCTGCGAGCCCAAGCCCCTGCAGAAGCCCCACCCGCCCATCCTGATCGGTGGGGGGGGCGTGAAAAAAACGCTGCGGCTCGTGGCGCGGCACGCGCAGATGTGGAATGGCTTCGGGTCGCCGGAGGTCTTCAAGCGGAAGATCGGGATCCTCGCGGAGCACTGCCGGGCCGAGGGCACCGACGTGGACGCGATCGAGAAGAGCGCACTGATCGGGCTCACGGTGACCGACGACCGCGAGAAGGTCCGAAGGATCGTCGCGCGCGAATCGAAGCTCCGCGGTCTGCCCGAGGAGGAAGCGCGGCACTGGGTGCTCGCCGGCAATCCGGACGAGGTGGCCGATCAGGTGAGGGCCTTCGTCGCCGCGGGGGTCACGCACCTGATCGCGATGACGTTCGCGCCCTACGGCGATCAGATCGAGAGCGTCCGCAGGTTCGCGCGGGAGGTGATGCCGGGGTTCCGCTAGTCTTTTCGAGTCGGCGGCCCGAGCGGCGTGATCCGGATTTGATAGGGAGAGATCTGGTCGCGCCGCTCGATCCCCGCGGCGCGCCAGTCGATGTCGGCGCCCGGCGTGCCGGGATCGATGGCGGGGCTGGGCCCGGGCAGCCCGTCGGCGCCCCAGGTGAGGTATGCGTATCCGCCGTTGCTGCCGGCGGCATAGAAGTAATCGTAACGCCAGGGGTCGGTGCGGATGGACCGGATCCCCTGCAACTTCGCGTAGCGGGCGAGCCGTTTCTCGAGTGCGTCCATGTTCTTCGGCAGCGGCTCTCCGCGCGCCTTCATGCGCGCGAGGTTCGTCTCGACGAAGTACACCGTCTGCCGCGCGCGCAGGATCCTGTAGGTCTGAGTCCGGAAGAATATCTGCACCGCGACCACGATGAGGATCACCGCGGCGGCGCGGAGCACCCGGGAGGGAATGGTGTCGATGATCTGGACGAGGACAATGAAGCCGACCACGGCCGCGAGGCCCGCCAGCCAGCCCATGAGGTCCGCCGCGTAGATGCCCAGAAGGCCCGCCGTGAGGCCGACGGCGAAGGAGGAGGACCGGTCACGGCGGGGGACGACCGGCTCCACCCAGGAGACGCTGAGCGCCGCGTTCACGAGGCCGGCGAGAAGCCCCCCGAAAACCCAGAAGACGGCATCGACGAGGAGCGTGAATGCGCGACCGTCGGCGGGATCGAAGAGGCCCAGCCCGAGCACGCGGAGGCAGGACATCCCGCCGTAGGTGAGGATGAACCCGCCCGCCGTCGCCGCCCAGATTCTTCCGAACTGCCTGCCCATGCCGCATCCTTCAAGAAAGGGACGTTCCCGGGATCTCGACGAGCGTAGATGCAGGCCCTGCGGGTGTCAAACCGGATGGCCGGTGGGAGCATGCGCGTGCTGATCTCCTTCGTCGTCGGGACGCCCTGTCCCGGGTGCCGATCAGGCGCGCGGGGGGCGGAGGCCGGCAAGGAGATCGCGGATGCGCCGCGCGTGGTCGTCCTCCGTGGCGGCCATGAGCCGGAACTCGGCGGCGAGCAGATCCTCTCCCCAGGCCTGGAACTGAGCGGCGCTCGCGGTGTAGGAGCGGACGGCCAGGCGCTCCAGTCCAAGATCAAATCGCAGCATCAGCCGATCACCGAGCCGCGCCAGGAGCCAGCCGATCGCCGTGGATCCGAGCACGACGATGCCTCCGAGGATCGACCCGCGGGCGCCCACCCGGCCGAGCGCGTCGCCCAGGGCGGACGCGTGCTCGCGCTCCGTCTCCGCGAAGGCCTCCAGCGCCTCGCGAAGTCCCAGCGCCCGCGCTCCCCGCGCCTGCCGGCGGTAGATCACGTCGGCGCCGATCTCGTTCAGCCGGTCCCACCGCAGCCGGTGCACCAGCCTGAGCAGGGGTCCGAAGGCCTTCCCGCGCAGGAAGAGCAGCGCGGCGGTCGCGCCGAGGAGCCCCGCGTTCTTGACGAGACCGCCGAAGGGATCGAGCAGGAGATCGGAACGCAGGACGAGCAGGTCCGCGGTGAAGACCGCGAGCAGGGCGAGCATGGCCCAGAGGACGGGGACGACGGCGAGGCCCGCGAGGAGCAGGAGCCCGAGGAGCACCTCGAAGGCACCCATCCAGGGGATGAGCGCGGCGGGCTCGATGGGCAGGAACGAGGCGGAGGGGAAGGCGTCGATCTCGGCGGGGCGAACGTAGAGGATCTTCGGGAGGAGCCCCTCGAGGAGCCAGACGGCGGCGAGCCCGGCCCTCAGGGCGTCGTCCGTTCGCACGATGGCGCGGTTGGCGTGAGGGTCCATGGGGGCTCCCGCGGCCGCGGAGGTCGCGTCACCCGATCGACGATCGAATCCGCTCCGCCTGCTTCCGGATCTCCTCCGGGTCTCCCTTCCGGCCGCTGAGCAGCCCCACCGGCGGCTGGATCGGGTCACCCAGATAGCGCGGCAGCACGTGCATGTGGAAGTGGAAGACCGTCTGGAACGCGGCGAGCCCGTTCGCCTGGAAGAGGTTCAGCCCGTCGGGCTCGAGCCCCCGGCGGATCGCGTCGGCGACCTTCTTCGAGGTGCGCATGACGGCGACGCACTCCTCCTCGTCCAGCTCGAAGACGTTCTCGCGGTGGGGCTTCACGATGACGAGGGCGTGGCCCGGCGTGATCGGGTTGATGTCCATGAACGCCAGGGTGCGCTCGTCCTCGTGGAGCTTCGTCGAGGGAAGCTCCCCCGCGACGATCCGGCAGAATACGCAGTGCGTCTGGCTCATGCTCAGCGACCTGGGAGAAGGCGCCGCGGTCTACCCGCCGGAGGTCCCGCGCGGAGCGCGGGCCGACAAAGTCTAACCGTGAGATTCGCAGCGGGCCTTGAGGCCCTCGAGCCCGGCCTTGTACACGCCGTGGTGCCCGCGCGCGCCGAGAAGCGCCGTCCCGATGTGCGCCATCAGGTTGTTCGAGCGCACGCTGCACGTGAAGGTGGCGACGGTGGCGTTCCCCTTCGGCGCGAAGGTCCACACGCCGGTGCCGACGTAATCCCCCCCGTCGTAGGTCTCCTCGATCCGCGCGCCGGGCTCGATCTTCCGAACCGTGCGCAGGAACGACGGCTTGGGCCGCACGACGGGGATCTGGATCGTGTGGTGCACGCGCGTCCCTTCCTGAACAGAGCCGCCGCCCTCCACCTCGCACCGGTAGTTCTTCCACCAGGCGTGATGATTCGCGTAGTCGAGCACCGTCTCGAACACTTTCCGGGGCGGGGCATCGATCGTGATGGCGTCGACCGCGTCGAATCCGGGCATTGGGGATTTCTCCGGGGGAATGGGGCGTAGCTAAGGCCCGCCGCCGGCTCGCCCTCCCGGGCGAGCGGGGCGCGAGTCTATCACGCGCCCGGAATAGGCGGCAATCGGGCGAGGGGTTTGAGCCGATCCGGGGGCGCGTGCTAGCCTGCCGCGGTGTTCATCATCACGCAGATGTACCACGTGTTCCTCCGCCAATGGCGGGAGTACGCCCATGACGGGCGGCGCGCCCGGGCCCCCTGGGCCGGCGATGCGGACGCGCTTGGCCGGAGCTTCACCCGGGCGCTCGATGCGCTCGAGCGCAATCGCGGCGAGCGCTTCCCCGAGTTCCAGCAGCGCCTCGTGGCGCTCATGAACGACATGCAGACCTTCATGGGCGAGCATCCCTTGATCGGAAAGGGCCGGCCTGCCCCTCGGTCGATACCTCCGGCGGGCGGCGGCCCTCATCGGGGAGAGGGCCGGTGAAGCGCGTCGCGGTGGGGAGCCGCAACCGGCCGAAGATCGACGCCGTGCGCGAGGCCTTCGAGTCCTACTTCGAGGGGGTGGAGGTGCTCGGCGCGGACGTGCCCTCGGGCGTGCCGGACCAACCCCTCGGCTGGGCGGAGATCGTGGGCGGCGCCATGAACCGCGCAGAGCGCGCCTTCGCCAAGACGCCCTGCGACGCCGGCGTCGGGTACGAGGACGGGCTCGTGGAGGTGGCGGGCACCGCCACCGGCCACGTGAACTTCGGCTGCTGCGCCATCTTCGACGGCACGCGTCACGCGCTCGGTTTCTCCGCGGGCTTCGAGTACCCGAGCGTCTGCACGGAGGCCGCCCTGTCGCGACGGATCCCCGTCGGAGACACCTTTGACGACGTGTTCGCGCGGGCGACCGGCGCTCCCGCGGAGGACGCGCCTTCCTCCCTCACGGTGGGGAACATCGGCCGGCTCACCGCGGAGCGGCTGGTTCGGCGCGAGTACACGCGCCAGGCGGTGATCTGCGCGCTGATCCGGGTTCGCCACGCGTCGCTCTACCGCGGTGAGCGCTGAACGAATTCGACGTCCTGCTTGCGGGTGCGATGATGGGGCGCGCCAAAAGCGGAGCCGGGAGAGGATCGCGGTGAACGACGAAACCCCCGGGAGGGGCAGGCTCGTGGCCGACCGCGGCCTCCTCCTCCTGGCGTTGCTCACCGGCGTTGCCATCAGGACGCTCCCGGCCTGGAAGGCTGTTCTTGCGGGCCCGGTGACGCGGTTCCTCGGAGCGGACTCGTACTATCACCTCCGCCGCATCCAGTACGCCGTCCACCACTTCCCGTCGATTCTTGGCGTCGACCCCTACGTGAACTTCCCGGAGGGGGCGCGGATCATCTGGCCCGCCGGTTTCGATCTTCTCCTCGCCGCGGCCTCCCGGATCCTGCTCCATCCGCCGGGCCCGGCGGGCGTCGAGCGCCTCTGCGCGCTGGCCGTGCCCCTCCTCGGCCTCGCCGCGATCCTCGCCGTGTACGCCCTGGGAAGGGCCGCGCTCCCAGCTCCGGGCGCGGGGATGGCGGCGCTGACCTTCGCGCTGCTGCCCTATCCGGTGATCTACAGCCTCCTCGGATACGTCGACCATCACGTGATGGAGCCGTTCTTCCTCGCTCTCGCAGCGGCGCTCCTCCTGTCGAGCTGGACCCGCGAAGGCCCGGCGGCCGCCCTCTTCGGCGGCCTGGCGGGCGCAATCGCCTCGCTATCGTTCTGGTTCGTGACCGATGGGGCGGTGATGGTCGCGCTCATCTGCGCGCTGGCCACCTGGGAGGC
>JBGPLH010000155.1:0-7545 GCA_041486365.1 Thermodesulfobacteriota bacterium
ATTGGCACCACCCCCCGCGCGAGCGGCCGATCGAACACGAACCATTCGACGAACGTGATCATCCGCCTCTCGAAGGACGCGTCGTCCTCGAAGATCTCCCCCGTCGCGGCGTAGTACACCTGGCGCGCGGCCTTGAGCTCCTCCGCGTACCCCTCCCCCGTCAGGGCCTTCACGAGCTTGTCGAGCTGCGCGCGGATCTCGCTCATGCCCCTGCCCGGGAGCCCGGCTCCCGGCCCCCCTTGGAGGATTCGATCAGCTCCACGAAGCGATCGAAGAGGTAGTCGGGATCGTGCGGGCCCGGGCTCGCCTCCGGGTGATACTGGACGCTGTACACGGGAAGCGTCCTGTGCCGCAGCCCCTCGACCGTGTGGTCGTTCAGGTTCTCGTGGGTGATCTCGAGATCGTCCCGGCCCCGGAAGCTCTCGAGGTCCACGGCGAAGCCGTGGTTCTGCGCCGTTATCTCGACCTTGCGAGTGTACGCTTCCATCACCGGCTGGTTCCCGCCGTGGTGTCCGAACTTGAGCTTGAAGGTCCGGCCGCCGAGCGCGAGACCGAGGATCTGGTGGCCGAGGCAGATGCCGAAGATCGGCTTCTTCCCCAGGAGCCCCCGCACCGCCGCGATCGCGTAGGTCACCGGCTCCGGATCGCCCGGACCATTGGAGAGGAATACGCCGTCGGGATCGCGCTTGAGCACTTCCTCCGCCGTCGTCGTCGCGGGCACCACCGTCACGTCGAGGTTCCGGTCGACGAGCTTGCGCAGGATGTTGCGCTTGATCCCGAAGTCGAAGGCCACGATGCGCAGCCGCTTCCGCGCCCGGCGCACCGGCGCGGGCGGCGCTCCGCGTCCGGCAATCGGTTGGATCGAGCCCTCGGTCCAGGCGTAGGGCTCCCGGGTCGAGACTTCCTTCGCGAGATCGAGCCCCACCATGCTCCCCGCGCGGCGGGCCATGTCGACGAGCGAGGCCCTGTCGGCGTCCTCGGTGGAGAGCGCCGCCATCTGCGCGCCCTGGTCGCGGATGTGCCGCACGAGGGCGCGGGTGTCGATCCCCTCGAGGCCGATCACGCCGTGCTCGCGCAGATACGCATCGAGCGTCTGGCGCGAGCGCCAGGAGGACGCCACGGGCGAGAGCGACCTCACGACGAAGCCGCGGACCCAGGGCCGCGCGGACTCCGTGTCTTCCGGGTTCACGCCGGTGTTGCCGATCTCCGGGTAGGTCATCACGACGATCTGGTGATGGTAGGAGGGATCGGTGAGGATCTCCTGGTACCCGGAGAGACTCGTGTTGAAGACCACCTCGCCGGTCGTGGTCCCCTCCGCCCCGAACCCGCGGCCGATGAACACGCGTCCGTCGGCCAGCGCGAGGATCGCCCGCTTGCCCTGCTTCACAGGATCCCTCCCCGCGCGAGATCGAACACCGTCCTGCCACCCACGATCGTGCACACGGCGCGGCCCCGGAGCTTCCAGCCGGCGAAGGGCGTGTTGCGGCTCTTCGAGTAGAAGCGCGTCGGATCCACCTCGAGCTCGAAATCCGGATCGATGATCGTCACGTCGGCGTCGCTGCCGACCGAGAGATGGCCCTTGTCGATTCGCAGGATCCGCGCCGGGCCCGCGGTGAGCCGCCGCAGCGCCGTGTCCAGGGGAAGCCGCCCCTCGTGCACGAGCCGCAGCACGAGCGGGAGCGCCGTTTCCAGACCGATGATCCCGTTGGGCGCCGCGTTGAACTCCACTTCCTTCTCCACCGGGCTGTGGGGCGCGTGATCGGTCGCGATGGCGTCGATGGTGCCGTCCACGAGGGCGTCCCGCACCGCCTGCACGTCGCGCTCCGGCCGCAGCGGCGGCGTCATCTTCGCGTTCGTGTCGTAGGTCGAGACCGCCTCGTCGGTGAGCGTCAGGTGGTGGGGCGAGACCTCCGCCGTGACGTCGATGCCCCGGTCCCGGGCTTCCCGCAGGAGCCGCACCGACCCGGCCGTCGAGAGATGGGCGATGTGCAGGCGCGCCCCGGTCAACTCGGCCAGGTGGAGATCGCGCGAGACCATGATCTCCTCGGCGGCGGCCGGGACCCCCGGAAGCCCCAGCCGCGTCGAGACGAACCCCTCGTGCATCACGCCCTCCTCCGAGAGGTTCCGGTCTTCACAGTGGCTGATCACGACGAGTCCGAACATCCCGGCGTACTCGAAGGCGCGGCGGGCCACGGCCGCGTTCATGATCGTGTTGCCGTCGTCGCTCACGCCGACGATGCCCGCCACCTTCATCTCGCCCATCTCGGCCAGCGACTCGCCGGCGAGCCCCTTGGTGACCGCGCCGATCGGGAAGACGTTCACCACGCCTTCCTTCCGGGCCTTCCCGAGGATGAACTCGGTGATCGCGGGGCTGTCGTTCACAGGATTCGTGTTGGCCATGCAGGCCACGCTCGTGAAGCCTCCGGAGGCCGCCGCCCGCGTGCCGGTGCCGATCGATTCCTTGTACTCGAAGCCCGGCTCCCGAAGGTGCGTGTGCATGTCGACGAGCCCGGGCACGATCCACTTCCCCGCCGCGTCGATCCGCTCGCCCTCCCGGGGGCCCTCCCCGCGCGGGGCCACGGCGGCGACGCGGCCGTTCTCGATCCGGAGGTCGTAGTCGCCGTCGATCTTGTTGGCCGGGTCAATCAGCCGGCCGTTCACGATCCACATGGGCTAGCGCCCCGATCCCGATGCGAGCAGGTAGAGGATCGCCATGCGCACGGCCAGCCCGTTGGTCACCTGCTCGAGGATCACGGAGTAGGGGCCGTCGGCTATCTCGCTCGAGATCTCGACGCCCCGGTTGATGGGCCCCGGGTGCATGATGATCACGTCCTCCCGGGCCAGCCGGAGGATCTCCGGGGTGAGGCAGAAGAACTGGGAGTACTCGCGGATCGTCGGGAAGAGCACGCGGGAGTGCCGCTCCATCTGGATGCGCAGCATCATGATCACGTCCGCGTCGGCGATCGCGTCGCGGATGTTCGTGTAGGCCTTGACGCCCAGCCGCTCGATCCCCGGCGGGAGCATCGTGGGCGGCCCCGCCACCCGGACCTCCGCGCCCATCTTCGTGAAGGCATAGATGTCCGAGCGCGCCACGCGGCTGGCCGCGATGTCGCCCACGATGGCCACCTTGAGGCCCTCGAAGCGGCCCTTCTTCTCCTTCACCGTGAGCAGATCGAGGAGGGCCTGGCTCGGGTGCTCGTGGGCGCCGTCGCCGGCGTTGATCACGGCGGCGGACACCATCCGCGAGAGCATCTCGGGGGCGCCCGCCTGGCTGTGGCGCACCACGATCACGTCGGGGAGCATGGCGCCGATGTTGCGCGCGGTGTCGATGAGGGTCTCGGCCTTCGAGATGCTCGAGGCCGACGGGCTGAAGTTGATCGTGTCCGCCGAGAGGCGCTTGGCCGCAATCTCGAAGCTCATGCGCGTGCGGGTGGAGGCCTCGAAGAAGAGGTTCACCACCGTCTTGCCCCGGAGCGTCGGCACCTTCTTGATCTCGCGGGTCTGAATCTCCCGGAGGCTCTGCGCGGTCACGAGGATCAGCTCGATCTCCTCCCGGGTGAGCTGCTCGATTCCCAGGAGGTCCTTCTTCGCGAGCGTCGTCATGCGCTTACCCCCGTTTCGCCGGTGACTTCCACGCGGTCGGCTTCCCCCTGATCCGAGAAGCGCACGTGGACGGCGTCCTGCCGCGCCGTGGGAATGTTCTTCCCCACGTAGTCGACCTTGATGGGCAGCTCGCGGTGCCCGCGGTCGATCAGCACCGCGAGCTGGATCGATTGCGGCCGCCCGAAGTCCATGATCGCGTCCAGCGCCGCCCGCGTGCTGCGGCCCGTGAAGAGCACGTCGTCCACCAGGATGACGCGCTTGTCCGTCACGTCGAAGGGCATGTCGGAGGGGTGCATGGTGGCGCTGGCGCCCGCCGTGGCCACGTCGTCGCGATAGAGCGTGATGTCGAGGATCCCCAGGGGCACCTCGGCGCCCTGGATCTCCCGGATCCGGTCGCGGATCTGCCGGGCCAGGGGCACGCCCCCTTCCGGGATGGCCAGCAGGACGAGGTTTCCCAGATCCGGCGTTCGCTCGACTATCTCGTGGGCGATCCGGCGGATCGCCCGCTCCATCGCGTCGCGATCGAGGACGAGGCGACCGTTCCCGACCGGATGGTTGTTCCTGCGGTTCGTGGTCAATTCGGGACCCGCCGATCCGCCGCGCCGGGACGCCTCTCCGCGCCCCCGCGGCAAAAAAAAGACCTTCTCACCCGAGAAGGCCGCTCCCCACCCCTGCTGAAAAAACACCGGCGCGCCGGTCGTCGCCTGCTCTTCGGCCGATCGCGCGCGCCATCGCTCCGCCCTTTGTCCGCCTCACGGGACGAACTTAAAAGGTGTACCCGATTTCGGTGGCAACGTAGCAGGGGCGGAGGAGGAAGTCAACGGCAGGCGATTCCGGCCGTGCCCAGGCCTGAGGCAGGAACGGGGACCGCTCACGCGGCCCCCGTTCGGGCAATGAGTCGGAGGCGCGCCGCGAAGCCTTTTCGCGGCCCCGTCTCCCTATGGTTTGCTGATCAGGCGCCGTGCACTGCGCCGCGATCGTCGCGCGCGCCCGGCCCGTTTCCGGGCCCCATCCGTCCGTCGGGGACGATGGCCATCGAGCGGGGGCGCGCATGGCGCTCTCCCGATGGGGAGATGGCTCGATGTCGAGTCTAGGCCCGCGCCCGGAACCGTGTCAAGAATAAAGAGGGTCAGTGAACGACGTCGCCGATGCGGTTCCATCGCACCCAGTGATCGTCGCCATTCCAGGACCAGTAGATCACGAAGGCTTTTCCGCGGATCTCGCTGTCGCGGACGAAACCCCAGAAACGTCCGTCGCGGGAATTGTCGCGGTTGTCCCCCATCATGAAGAAACGGTCCTCGTCCACGACGATCTCCGGGTTCTTCGCTCCCGGCCGCGGGTCGGTCCCCTGCGGGAAGAGATCCGTGTAGAACACGTCGTAGTAATCCCGGAGGTTTCCCTCGTCGATGATCTTCGTCTCGGGGATCGGGAACGGCTTCCCGTTCACCAGGAGCCTGCCGTCCTCGAGCCGGATCCGATCGCCCTTCCTCGGAACGTAGATCGGCCCGAATCGCTCGCCGTCGCCCGGGAGAGCCCAGGCGGCGCGCCCGCCGCGCTCGTACAGGCCCGGATCCTCCTGCCAGGGCTTCCCGTTCACGTAGACCTTCCGGCCCGTCATCTCCACGAGCTCGCCCGGCTGCCCGACGAGCCGCTTGATGTAGTCGGTCTGGTGATCTTTCGGGAACTTGAAGACGAGGATGTCCCCGCGCCGCGGATGGCGGATCACGAGCAGGCGATCGTGCACGAAGGGAAGCCGCGTGCCCAGGAGGAACTTGTTCACCAGGATGTGGTCCCCGATGAGGAGCGTGGGGATCATCGACCCCGAGGGGATCTTGAACGCCTGCACGGCAAAGGTGCGGATCGCGAAGGCGAGCACCAGCGCGATCACCACCGCCTCGAGGATCTCGAGGAACGTGCTCTTGTGCGTCACGGCCATTTCCCGCTGCACCTCGCGCGCCCGGGCCATGGTCAGTCCTTTACCTTGAGCACCGCGAGGAACGCCTCCTGCGGGATCTCCACCCGCCCCACCCGCTTCATCCGTTTCTTCCCTTCCTTCTGCTTCTCGAGCAGCTTGCGCTTGCGGGTGATGTCCCCCCCGTAGCACTTGGCGGTCACGTTCTTGCGCAGCGCCTTCACCGTCTCCCGGGCGATCACCTTGGTCCCGATGGCGGCCTGGATGGCCACCTCGAACATCTGCTGGTGAATGATCTCCTTCATCTTGAGGCACAGATCCCGTCCGCGGGAGTAAGCGCGCTCCCGGTGGACGATCAGCGAGAGGGCGTCCACCGGGTCGCCGTTGATCAGCACGTCGAGCTTCACGAGCGGCGACGCCACGAATTCGGCGAGCTCGTAGTCCATGGAGCCGTAGCCCCGGGTGCAGGACTTGAGCCGGTCATGGAAGTCGAGCACGACCTCGTTGAGCGGCAGCTCGTAGACGATGATCGCGTGGCGGTCGCCGTGGATCTGCATGGACTTCTGCGTCCCCCGCTTCTCCTCGCACAGGCCCAGCACCCCGCCGATGTACTCGTTCGGCACGTGGATGGTGGCGAGGATCATCGGCTCCTCGATCCGCTCGATCGTGCCGGGATCCGGCAGGTCCGATGGGTTGTCGATCTCCGTCACGGTGCCGTCCGTCTTCACGACACGGTAGGTCACCGTGGGGGCCGTGGTGATCAGCTCCAGGTTGTACTCCCGCTCCAGGCGCTCCTGGATGATCTCCATGTGCAGCAGGCCGAGGAACCCGCAGCGGAAGCCGAAGCCCAGGGCGAGGGAGCTTTCCGGCTCGAAGGAGAAGGATGAATCGTTCAACTTCAGCTTCTCGAGCGCGTCCCGGAGGGATACGTACTGCGCCGGATCGATGGGGTACAGGCCGCTGAACACCATCGGCTTCACCACCTTGAAGCCGGGCAGCGGCGCAGCCGTGGGGCGCGCGGCGTCCGTGAACGTGTCGCCGATCCGCGCGTCCTTCACCTCCTTGATCCCCGCGACCAGGATCCCCACTTCCCCCGCCCCCAGCTCCTCGAGCTCCACGGGCTTGGGGGTGAACGCGCCCAGCTTGAGCACGTCGTATTCCCGGCCGCTCCACATGAGGCGCACGCGCATGCCGCGCCTGAGCTTCCCCTCGAACACCCGCACGAGCACCACCACGCCCTGATAGACGTCGAACCAGGAATCGAAGACGAGCGCCTTGAGCGGCGCCGCATCGTCGCCCGGCGGGGGCGGGATCCGCTCGATCACGCGCTCTAGCACGTCCTGCACCCCGGTCCCCTCCTTCGCGCTGATCTCGAGGGCGTCCGAGGCGTCCAGCCCTATCACCTCCTCGATCTCCCGCCGTGTCTTCTCCGGATCGGAACCCGGGAGATCGATCTTGTTCAGCACGGGGACGAGCTCGAGGTTGGAGTCGATGGCCTTGTAGGCGTTGGCGAGCGTCTGGGCCTCCACGCCCTGGGAGGCGTCCACCACGAGGATCGCGCCCTCGCAGGCCGCGAGGCTCCGGCTCACCTCGTAAGAGAAATCGACGTGGCCGGGCGTGTCGATCAGGTTCAGGCGGTAGGTCTTCCCGTCGCGGGCCTGGTAGGACAGGCGCACCGTCTGCGCCTTGATCGTGATCCCGCGCTCCCGCTCCAGCTCCATCTGGTCGAGCACCTGGTCGCTCATCTCGCGGGCGGAGAGCGCCCCCGTGATCTCGAGGATGCGATCGGCGAGCGTCGACTTGCCGTGGTCGACGTGCGCGATGATGGAGAAGTTGCGCGTGTCCTGGCGGAGCGGAGCGGTCATTTCTTCCCAAGGGCCTCGAGGAAATACAGATGCGTGCGGCGCAGGCCGTCCTCCACGTCCACCTTGGGGGACCAGCCGAGCAGCTCCCGGGCGAGGCGGATGTCCGGCTGGCGCACCTTCGGGTCGTCCACCGGCAGCGCGCGGAACTCGATCGGGGAGGCGGAC
>JBGPLH010000156.1:0-7539 GCA_041486365.1 Thermodesulfobacteriota bacterium
AGTTCGAGAGCGCCGAGGCCTCCCGCTTCGCCGACACTGCCCCGTTCCTCGTCGAGCCCGATCCGGAAGGCGACGCCAAGGTCGTCGTCTTCGGCCGCGCCTACGATCCGGCCGAGATCTCCGCGCTCGTCCTCCGGCAGATGAAGCAGACGGCGGAAGCCGCGCTCGGGGAGGCCATCACGGACGCGGTGGTCACCGTTCCCGCCTACTTCGACGACAGCCAGCGGCAGGCCACGAAGAACGCCGGGAAAATCGCGGGGCTCAACGTCGTCCGGATCATCAACGAGCCCACCGCGGCGGCGCTCGCCTACGGCCTCGATCGCAAGGAAGAGGCAACGATCGCCGTCTTCGATCTGGGCGGCGGCACCTTCGACATCTCGATCCTCCGGATCGGCAAGGGCGTGTTCGAGGTCAAGGCGACCAACGGCGACACCTTCCTCGGCGGGGAGGACTTCGACCAGCGGATCCTCGAGAGCCTCGCGGCCGATTTCGAGCGCGAGCACGGGGTCGATATCCGGCGCGACAAGGCGGCGCTCCAGCGGCTGAAGGAGGCCTCCGAACGCGCCAAGCAGGAGCTTTCCAGCGTCGTGGAGGTCGACGTGCACCTGCCCTTCATCGCCGCCGACGGGAAGGGGAACCCGAAGCACCTTCGGACCCGCCTCACGCGCGCGCGGCTGGAGGGGCTCGTGGCGGATCTCATCGACAGGCTCGCGCTTCCCTGCGGCAAGGCGATGGGGGACGCGGGGCTGAAGCCCGAGGACATCGAGGAGGTGCTCCTCGTGGGCGGCATGACGCGGATGCCGCGCGTGCAGGAGAAGGTCCGGCAGATCTTCGGGAAGGAGCCCAACTGCGGCGTGAACCCGGAGGAGGTCGTCGCGGTGGGGGCGGCCATCCAGGGGAGCGTGATGACCGGCGATACGACTGACGTGTTGCTCCTGGACGTGACGCCGCTGTCCCTCGGGATCGAAACCTACGGGGGCGGTTTCACGCGGCTCATCGATCGGAACACCACGATCCCCACCCGCCGCACCCAGACCTTCACGACGGCCGAGGACAAGCAGGACTACGTCTTCATGCGGATCTTCCAGGGTGAGCGCGAGATCGCCGCGGATAACCGCCTGCTCGGCACCCTGGAGCTGACCGGCATCCCGCCCGCGCCCCGCGGCGTCCCCCGGATCGAGGTCTGCTTCGACATCGACGCCAACGGGATTCTCCAGGTCTCCGCGCGGGACCTCGACACGGGGCAGGAGCAGACCGTGCGGATCCAGGCCGCCACGGGCCTGGACGGGGAGGAGATCGAGCGCCTGCGGAAGGAGGCGGTGGACCACGCGGAGCAGGATCGCCTGCGCCGCGACCTCGTCATGGCACGAAACGATCTCGAGGGATACGTCTACCAGACGGACCGATCGCTCGAGGACCTCGGCGCGAAGTTCGCGCCGGAGGACCGCAACCTCCTCGAGGGAGCGCTCGCGGACGCGCGCTCGGCCCTCGAGGGAACGGATGTCCAGGCGATCCGCGCCGCGAAGGGGGCGCTTCTCAAGGTGTCGCAGCAGGTGCTGATCCGCGTGATCTCCGGGCAGCCGCCGGAAGAAGGTGAGGAAGGGGAGCCGTGAACGGGAAGCGCGATTACTACGAGGTGCTCGGCGTCGAGCGCAACGCTTCCCCGGAGGAGGTGAAGAAGTCCTTCCGCAAACTCGCGATCAAATATCATCCGGACAAGAACCCGGGGGATCGGCCGGCGGAGGAGAAGTTCAAGGAGGCGGCCGAAGCCTACGAGGTCCTGAGCGATCCGCAGAAGCGCGCCCAGTACGATCAGTTCGGCCACGCGATGCCCGGCGGCGGCGGCGGCGCCGGCGCCGGCGGCTTCGGCGACACGCGGGGGTTCGAGGGGGCCTTCGGAGACATCTTCGGGGATCTCTTCGGCGAGATCTTCGGCGGCCAGCGTCGCGGGCGCGCGCGGGGCCAGCGCGGCAGTGATCTTCGCTACAACCTCGAGATCGATTTCCGCCAGGCGGCCTTCGGAGGCGACGCGACGATCCGATTCCCGCGGCTGGTGAACTGCGAGGCCTGCGCGGGAAGTGGCGCGAAACCCGGCACCCAGCCTGTTCGCTGCCCGCAGTGCCAGGGCACCGGCTCGATCGGCACGCGGCAGGGCTTCTTCGAGATCCGCCGCCCCTGCGGACGCTGCCAGGGGCAGGGGCGCGTGATCCAGGACCCCTGTGCCGACTGCCGCGGCGAGGGACGCGTCCGGAGCGATCGCTCGATCACGATCCAGATCCCCGCCGGCGTGGACAACGGCTCGCGGCTGCGGCTGACCGGGGAAGGGGAGTCGGGTCTCGGCGGCGCGCCGCCCGGCGATCTCTACGTCGTCCTCACCGTGCGCGATCACCCGCTCTTCGAGCGGCAGGGCGGCGACATCCTCTGCGAGGTGCCGGTCACTTTCGTGCAGGCCGCCCTCGGTGACGAGATCGAGGTCCCCTCTCTCGAGGGCCCGATCAAAGTGAAAGTTCCGCCGGGGACGCAGAGTGGGAAGATCCTGCGCCTGCGCGGGCGCGGGATCGCATCGCTGGACGGCGACGGGCGCGGGGACGAGTTGATCCGCGTGCTCGTCGAGGTGCCGTCGAAGCTCAGCGTGAAACAGAAGCAGATCCTCCGCCAATTCGCCGAAGCCTCGGGCCAGGAGACCAACCCCATCGGGAAGAGCTTCCTGGAAAAAATGCGCGACCTATTCTCGGGCGACGAGAAGTAGCCCCCGCCGTCCCGCGCCCCGCTTCCCCCTCTCGCCAGGATCTTCCCTGATCTGCCGTTCCCCTCGAAAAGGGGGCCGACAAGAACCGGTTCGATCGACTAGGATGGCCGGAACCCCCGTTGGACCAGAGGCCCGTCATCGTCTTCCGCTCCTCCTTCCCGAGGCCCGCAGCTTCCCTGGCGGCTCTCCTCCTCGCGTTCGCAGCCCCTGCGTCCCGCGCGCCGGCACAGACGCCCGTGCTCCCGCCGGTACAGTTCACGGCAACCCCGGGGGCCGTCATCGGCTGCGCCTTCCCGCTGAGCGGCGAGGACGCCGCCGTCGGGCAGCGGGCGCTCCAGGGGGCGCTCGTCGCCGCGGGGGTCTTCGACGAGGTGGGGCCCGGCTTCCCCCTCGCGCTCGCGGTGCGCGACACCCGGGGCACGCCCGAGGGCGCCGCGCGCGCGGTCGAGGAGCTGGCGCGCGACGAGGGCGCCGTGGCCATCGTGGGGCCTCTCACCAGCCTGGAGTCTCCCGCGGCCGCCACGGCCGCCCAGTCGATTCGCGTGCCCATCATCACCCTCACCCAGCGCGACGGGATCCTCGCGCCGGGGGACTTCGTGTTCCGGGCGCTCCTCACGCCGAGGGACCAGGCGCAGGCCGTGGCGATGTACGCGGCCGACGCGGCGCCGCGAGGACGCCTCGCCGTGATCTATCCCGACGATCCCTTCGGCCGCGACATGGCACGCGCCTTCAGCGAGGGGGCCGCGTCCCGCGGCGCGCAGGTGGTCCGCGCGTCGGCCTACCGGGGAGCGGCTGATCTGGCCGTGGCCGTTGATCGCGCGCTCGATCGTGGCCCGGGGACCGCCAAGGCGCCCGCAACGGGCTCCGCCGCGGCCGTCGCGCCCTGGGATGCGGTCTTCGTCCCGGACACCGCCGCGATGGCGCGGCTGGTGGCCGCGCATCTCGATGCCGCGGGCATGCGGCACGTGCGTCTTCTCGGGGTCGGTCTCTGGAACGCTCCGGAGGCGGCGGCGGCCGGTGAGATGGAGGGTGCGATCTTCGCCGCGCCTTTCACCGCGGACGCGGAGCGCGCCACCACGCGGAGCTTCGTCGAAGCCTGCCGCCGGAGCTTCGGAGGAGACCCGGAAGCCTTCGCCGCACAGGCCCACGACGCGGTGGCCCTCCTGATCGATCTGCTTCGCATCGAGCCCGCCGCGAATCGCGAGCGCGTCCGGTGGAAGATCCAGAACACGATGGCCTTCGAGGGGGCGGCGGGCCGCCTCTCCTTCGATGGACAGCGCGACGGGAAGCGGGAGGCGATGATCCTGACGATTCGCGGCGGGAAGATCCTGCCGTCGGAGGCCTACCCGGTCTGGCGGTCCTCCGCCGGCATCCCCTGACCCCGCGCGTCCCGGATCTCCCGGAGAGCCCATGCCCGACGATCTCGCCCGGATCTTCTCCGCGGATGGCCCCCTCGCCGCGCTCCTTCCACGCTGGCAGGCGCGTGAGGGGCAGCTTCGCATGGCGCAGGCCGTCGCTCGGTGCCTCGCGGAGGGCGGCGCGTCGCTCCTGGAGGCCGGGACCGGCACCGGCAAGACGCTCGCCTACCTGGTGCCGGCGGTGCTCTCCGGCCTGCGCGTGATCGTCTCGACGGGGACCCACACGCTGCAGGAGCAGCTCCTCGGAAAGGATCTCCCCCTCGTGCGAAAGGCCCTTGGTGTCCCCTTCGAGGCGGCGCTCCTCAAGGGACGGGCGAACTACCTCTGCCTCCGCCGCTTCGCTCTGGCCGGCGACGTTCGCTATCGGCGCGCCGAGGACGCGCGCCACCACGAGGCGATTCGCGCCTGGGCCGGGCGCACCCACACGGGCGACCGCGCCGAGATCGCCGGCCTCCCCGACGACTTCGCGCCCTGGCGGCTACTCTCGGCCACGAGCGAGCAGTGCCTCGGCCAGGCCTGCGCGGACTACGAGCCGTGCTTCGTGTTCAGGGCGCGGCGTGCCGCGATGGCGGCGGAGATCGTGGTCGTGAACCATCACCTCTTCTTCGCCGACCTCGCGCTCCGCGCCCGCGGCTTCGGTGAGGTCTTCCCGCAGGCCGACGCCGTGATCCTCGACGAGGCGCACCAGATCGAGCAGGTGGCGCCGCTGTTCCTCGGGCGGAGCCTGTCCAGCACGAGGCTCCAGGATCTCCTGTCCGACGTGCAGCGCGAGGGAGCGCGCGTGTACCGCCGTGAGGGCGCGCCGGAACTCCTGGCCGCGGCGCTGGACGCGGCGAAGGGGAGGGCCGACGCGTTCTTCGAGCGCTTTCGCGGACGGGAAGGCCGGATGAGGATCCGCCCGGGATCGATCCCGGCGGATGCCCTGGAGGAGGCGAACGGGGCCCTCCTGCGGCTGGCGGAGACGATCGAGGCCCGGGCGCTCGACCATCCCGACGACGCGCTGCGGGCCTGCGCGGAACGGACGCGCCACCTCGCCGACGATCTCGTCGCGGTGACCACGGACGAGGATCCCGATCGCGTCGCGTGGTCGGACGCGCGGGGCAGTCACGTGACGCTCACGAGCGCGCCGGTCGATCTGGCGCGCACCTTCGAGGAGACGATTTTCGCGACGTGCCGCTCGGTGATCTTCACCTCCGCCACGCTGTCCAGCGGCCCTTCCCGCGGAAAAGCGGTGGAGAACGGCTTCGCCTTCGTGCGCCGGCGGCTGGGCGTGTCGCCGGAGGCCCCGGCGGTCGCCATCGAGAGTCCCTTCGATTTCGCGCGCCAGGCGCTGCTGTACCTGCCCCGGCTCGGGGTCAAGCCCGAGGACCGCGCATTTCCGGTTCGCGTGGCGGAGGAGATCGCGCGGATCGTGGACGCCTCCCGCGGACGCGCCTTCGCGCTGTTCACCACGCACCGCAACCTCGAGGCCGCCGCGGCGCGGCTGCGCGACGCGATCCCATGGCCGGTCCTCGTGCAGGGGCAGGGAAGCCGGACCGCGCTCCTGGAAGCGTTCCGGAGCCTGGGCAACGCGGTGCTGCTGGCCACGGCAAGCTTCTGGGAAGGCGTGGACGTTCCCGGACCCGCCCTCTCCTGCGTGATCGTCGACAAGCTTCCCTTCGCGCCGCCGGATGATCCGCTGGAAGAGGCGCGCATCGCCCGGATCCTGGAAGAAGGCGGGAACCCCTTCACCGAGTACCAGCTCCCCCGCGCGATCCTCATGCTCCGTCAGGGGCTCGGCCGCCTGATCCGGAACGAGTCCGACACGGGGGTGCTCGCGCTGCTCGACGAGCGCGTGCTGGAACGGTCCTACGGCCGGATCGTCCTGGCAAGCCTCCCCGGCTGCCCGCGCACGAGCGATCTCGGCGACGTGGTCCGCTTTTTCGAGCGGACGGGGGAGGCCTCGCCTCCCGAATCCCAGCCCCGAGGCCCGCTTCCCGTTCAAGCCTGACCCCTCTCCGGACGATAGGAAATTTGAGGGCACGCGCGCAGGCGTCCCACCGCAAGGCGGGGAGGCCACGCCCGCGCGCGGCGCCCCACGTACGTCCTGATCCCGCTCGTCCGAAACCGGCTTGATCCGATCCGGACCGGAGGACCCCTTGGTCGACCCCCTGAACGACGACGAGCAGATCGAGCTTCCGGCCGAGCTGCCGCTGCTTCCGGTGCGCGACGTCGTCGTGTTCCCCTACATGATCCTCCCGCTGTTCGTCGGACGAGATCGGTCGATCGAGGCCGTCGAGCGGGCCGTCGGCAAGAACCGCCTGCTCATGCTGGTGGCCCAGCGCGACGTGCACGTGGAGGAGCCCCGGCCCGGCGATCTCTACGAGGTCGGCACGGTCGCGATGGTCATGCGGATGCTCAAGCTCCCCGACGGGCGCGTGAAGGTGCTGGTGCAGGGCGTGACGAAGGCCCGCATCACCGGCTACAGCGCCACCAGCCCCTTCTTCACCGCGCGCGTGAAGCGCGTGGAGGAGACCGTGGCGCCCGGGCGCCTGGCGGAGTCCGAAGCGCTCGTGCGCGCGGTGAAAGAGAAGATCGAGACAATCCTCCCCCTCAAGAACCTGCCGCCCGAGATCGTGATGGTGACGAACGCGATCGACGAGCCGGGACGGCTGGCCGATCTCGTGCTGTCGAACCTGCGCCTGCGCGTGAGCGAGAGCCAGCGCCTGCTGGAGGAGTTCGACCCCGTGGAGCGGCTGAAGCTGGTCCACGATCTGCTGGAGCGGGAGCTGGAGGTCTCGAAGATCCAGGAGCAGATCCAGAACAGCGCCAAGGAAGAGATGAGCCGATCCCAGCGCGAGTACTATTTGCGCGAGCAGATGCGCGCCATCAAGGCCGAGCTGGGGGAGAAGGACGACCGGTCGGGGGAGGCGGACGATCTGCGCGGGAAGATCCATTCGGCGAAGATGCCGTCCCACGCGGAGAAGGAGGCGCTCAAGCAGGCGGCCCGCCTGGAGCGGATGCACCCGGACGCCGCGGAGGCGAGCATGCTTCGCGGTTACCTCGACTGGATGATCGAGCTGCCCTGGTCGAGGAAAACCCGGGACAACCTCGACCTCGACAAAGCGATACAGGTTCTGGACGCCGATCACGCGGGGCTGGAGCGCGTGAAGGAGCGGATCCTCGAGTACCTGTCCGTGAAGAAGCTCCGCAAGTCGATGAAGGGACCGATCCTGTGCTTCGTGGGCCCGCCGGGCGTCGGCAAGACGTCGCTGGGCAAGTCGATCGCCCGGGCGATGGGGCGGCAGTTCGTCCGGATGAGCCTGGGCGGCGTGCGCGACGAGGCGGAGATCCGCGGCCACCGGCGCACCTATGTCGGGGCGCTACCCGGCC
>JBGPLH010000157.1:0-7520 GCA_041486365.1 Thermodesulfobacteriota bacterium
ACGCTGTGGACGCGTTTCTCGATGACGATCTGCGCGCCGGGGCGGAGCGCGACCGGCACGGGGCGGTTGGGGATCAGGACCGCGTCGTCCCGGAGCGTTCCGGAGATCTTCCGCTGCCCGGGCGTGCCGGCGACGCAGTGCGGGGGCCACTCGCCGAACTCGGGATCCTTCTCGAAGTGGGCGTCCACGACGCTGATCAGCGGGATTCCCCGCGCCCCCGCGAGGTCGATCAGGCGCCTCACGTTGGGGACGATCGTCTCCGCGCCCGGCACGGGGAGCGCGCCGGCGGGATCCAGGAAATCGACCTGGGTGTCGGCGTCCAGGAACGCGGTGTCAGCCATGGGTTTTCCTTCCGGCCCTTTGCTCTCGAAACTATCCCGGTCCCCCGGGAGGGTCAAGAACGCGCTCGGCCAGGATCTCCCGCAGCCGCAGCGCGCCTTCCACGGCCTTCGCCCGGAAGTGGTTGTTGAAGAACACGTAGGTCTTCTCCGCGGCGGACTCGATCACGCGGATCTTCGGCACCCATTCGCGCAGCTCCTCGTCCGGGTATCGATAGTCGTAACGCTCCGCGGCCTCTTCGTGCTTCCACCACTTATCGGCGTTGCGGCCGTGGAAGCGCACGTAGCCGACGGGGCCGGTCACGACGGTCTCCGGCGGCATGAGGTTCCCAATCCGCGGCTCGTCCACGCAGCAGAACCCGAGTCCGCGCGCGCGCAGCCAGGCATACGCGTCCTCCGTGACCCAGGATCGATGACGGAACTCGACGACGAGGGGGATGTCAGGGGACGCGCCGCGGAAAGTCCCGGCGAGTGAATCCAGGTATGCCTCGGAGGCGGCCTCGCGCTTGAAGGAGAAGGGGAACTGGAGGAGGAGGCAGCCGAAAACGCGCGCTTCGCGCAGGGGAGCGAGCGCGTCAACGAATGCGGCAATGCTCTCTTGCGGCGCGTCGCGCGTGTGCGTCATCGCCTGGAAGGCCTTCACCGTGAACTCGACGCGCCCCCGCGATTTCTCCACCATGCGCGCGAGCGTGCGCGCATCGGGCATGCGGTAGTACGTGAAATTCAGCTCGCAGGCGTCGAAGCGATCGGCGTAGTGGGAGAGATACTCCGCAGGCTTGAGCCCGGGCGGGTAGAAGGGCCCCTTCCAGTCGGGGTAGCTGAAGCCCGAGGTTCCGACGCGGATCATCCCCGCCCTCCCGGGCACCCGTGTTGCAAGTCCCGGATTGCTCCTTTAGAGTGCCCCGACTCCCTGTCAAACCGCGCCCTGTCTCCTCCGGATTGTAGCGCATGACGAGCCCCACCCTCTCCCCGCGCCACGCCCGCTACGTCCTGGGGCTTCTCGCGGCGATCAACATCCTGAACTTCATCGATCGCCAGGTGATCTTCATCCTCTTCGAGCCCGTGAAGCGCGACCTGGGCCTGACGGATACGGCCCTCGGGCTCCTGGGGGGCTTCGGCTTCGCGATCTTCTTCGCCCTCACGAGCCTCCCGCTCGGGCGGGTGGCCGACCGATGGAGCCGCCGCCGGCTCATCGGACTCGGGGTGGCCGCCTGGAGCGTGATGACGACGATGTCGGGCTTCGCGCAGAATTTCACCCAGCTCTTCTTCGCGCGCATGGGCGTCGGGATCGGCGAGGCCTCCTTCGGCCCGGCGGCGCTCGCCCTGATCAGCGATCTTTTCCCCGCCCGGCGTCGCGCCTCGGTCATGGCGGTGTTCGCCTCCGGCGTGCCCATCGGCGCCGGCGTCGGGCTCCTGATCGGGGGGTTCGTGGCGGCGCGGTACGGATGGCGGGCCGCATTCTGGATGCTCGGCGCGCCGGGCCTCCTGCTCGCGATCCTCGCATGGCGCCTGCGCGAGCCTCCGCGGGGCCATGCGGAGGGCGTCCCCGTGCACGAAGCGCTTCCGGACCCGGGACGCCTTCGCGAGATCTTCTTGCGCACGCCTACCTTGCGCTACCACGTCCTCGGGGTCTCGTGCATCGTCTTCGCAATAGCGGGATTTTCGGCCTGGATCCCGAGCTTCCTGCAGCGGCATCACGCGCTCTCGATCCGCGAAGCGGGCGGTCTCTCGGGAATCGTTTTCGCAACGGCGGGGCTGGCGGGCGTGCTGCTCGGCGGGTGGCTCGCGGATGCGCTCGCGGGACGGAGGACGGACGGGAGAATGCGGCTCATTCTCTACGGGGCGCTGGCGGCAGCGCCTCTCACGGTGGGGACGCTCTATCTCGGCGCCCGAGGCCCCTTCCTCGCGTGCTTCTGGCTGAACACCGCCATCAGCAGCATGTGGTTCAGCCCCGCCACGGCCACCGTGCACGACTGCGTGGAGCCCCGGTATCGCGGGATCGCGGTTGCGGTCTACTTGGCGCTGATCAACCTCCTGGGATTCGCGCTGGGACCACTCGCGGTGGGCGCGGCGAGCGACCTGACGGGGGATCTGCGGCTGGGGATGCTGCTGTGCCCGGCTTCGGGCCTCGCGGGCGCGGCAATCCTGCGCGTGGGCGCCCGGCACATCGAGGCCGACCGGGCCCGGGCGCTAGCGCGGGCGGCGGGGATTTGAACACAGCCGATTGCCGATGGGATTGATTCCATCTCGATTTGGGTCGGAGCCGATAAAGACGAAAGGCTCACGCCGGGCGCCAGGAATGGTGCCATTACGCTGTTCCTCGCCTCCTCAGCGACCCGCCCGGGCTGTCAAGGCTGCGGACTTTGGCGAAATTCACACACTTCGCTAGAATGGCGTGCCCCAGGGCTCGGCGGACTTTCCCTCCTCCTTTGCGAACCCTCCCCTCCCCCGCGAGGTTTCCCCATGGCCGAGCGTGACGTGCAACCGCCCGATCCCCTGACCGAGTCCGTGGTCCGCGATCTGCTGCGCGACCCTGAAGTCCACCAGCTCCTCGCGGACGTCCTGGTCGATCAGATCCGGGAACGCCGCGAGCCGCCGATCTGGCAGCGGCTGCAGCCCTGGGTCGCCGGCGCCGCGAGCGCGCTGGTCACCGTGCTCGCGTTCTTCCTCCCCTCCATCCAGGACCAGTGGGACCGTTTCGAGGCGCGCCAGGTGATCGAGCGTTACGTCGATCTCGGGCAGGACCTCATGCACGAGGGACGATACAAGCTCGCCGAGGACACTTTCGCCAAAGCCTTCGAGCTGTCGGAGAACAAGCGCCTGGACATCGAGGAGAGGCGCCTGGAGGCCCGGGTGGCGCAGGTGAGCGCGGACCCCGAGTGGGGGACGAAGAATCCGCCGGGCCTCGAGGAAAGCGACTTCATCTACCTCATCCAGCTCCAGAAGGGCCGGGCCCGCGTGAAGAAGAGGGCCGACGCGCTCGACAGCTACGGCGTGTTCCTGATCGGGGAGCGGCGTCCGGCGGAGGCGGAAACCGCGTTCCGGCAGGCGATCCGGCTGGACCCGACGAACACGGCGGCCTGGGTGCACCTCGGAGACCTCCTCGCGGACGTGCACCGCTTTGGCGACGCGGAGGCGGCCTATCGCAGAGCCCTGGCCCTCAAGCCGAACATGCACAGCGCTCTGTACGATCTCGGGTTGCTGCTCGCCCAGACCGGGCGAGAGGCGGATGCGGAGGTATTGCTCCGTCGCGCCCTGGCGGCAGCGTCGGGGGACGAGGACACTCTGCGCGAGCTGGCCGGGGTGCTCGAGAAGAACGGGAAGCCGAAGGAGGCGCAGGCCCTGCGCGAGCGACTCGCTCAGGGGCTCTCCCATCATAAGTCTCTCCCGGCCGGCGCCGTGGCCAGGGAGGGCGCGTCCGACGAGACCTCCGAATAGTCCCCCTGCGGGAGAATTCCATGAAGGCCGCATCCACGCGCGCCCATCTCCGACCCCTCCTGTCCGTGCTCAGGCGCGGGCGCCCCGATCTGGGACGCTTCGCCCTGGTGGCTCTGATCGTGTCCATCGGGACCCTGGCCTCGCTCTTCGAGCCCTGGGTCTACCGCGCGATCGTGAACGACGTGGCAGGCGTTTTCGTGGCTTCCCCCGAGCAGCGGGAGATACGGCGGGTCGAGGGCGTCCTCTCCTCCTTGATCCCGTCCCGGATCCATCTGGAGAAGAGCGGTAAGCGCATATTCGCCCGTCCTCTGCAGAAACCCCGGCCCGAGGTCCACACACGAGTGCTCGAGCCGCGCACGCCGCACGAGGCCGTGGCCACGATCGTGCTCGGCGCGGTCCTGCTCGTCATGACCGGCCTGCTCTCGAGCCTGTGCAACGTCCGGGCGGACAACCGCTCCACGGCGCTGGGCAACCGGATCGAGCGAGTCTATATCCTGGACGTCTTCCGGCACGTGCTGCGGCTGCCGCTCTCGTTCTTCACGAGGCGCGCGAGCGGCTCCGTGGCCCGCCAGATCGATCAGTCGGACAACGTGGCGCCCGTCGTCCATGCCCTCGCCCAGGAGATCTGGCCCGACCTCTTCAGCCTGATCGCCATCGTGATCATCCTCAGTACGCTCAACATCCAGCTCGCCCTCGTGATCCTCGTGGCGGTCCCCGCCTATCTCGTCGTGACGTGGCACATGACGGGCCGGCTCGCCAGCCGGATGGAGGACTACTACGCCCTGTGGGACGACGTGTCGGGGCGAATCCAGCAAACGGTGTCGGGGATCAAGACGGTCCTCACCCACGGGACGGGCACGCACGAGGCCAGGGCCCTCGAGGAAACGACGGGGCAGGCCTACTCGACCTACCTCGACCGCAACCGGCTGGAGAACCGCTACCTCTTCCTGCAGGACACGATCGTCGCGGTGTCGAAGGCCTCCGCGGTACTACTCGGAGGGCTCAAGGCGCTCGATCACCAGCTCACGCCGGGGGACGTGGTGCTCTTCCTCGCCTACCTCGACCAGGTCTACCAGCCGATCGAGAGCCTCACCTCGCTGTACGCCTCCTTGCAGCAGAACGCGAGCGCGCTCACGCGCTCGGAGCGCCTGCTGCATACGCGCGCGGCGCCCGGCGAGGCCCGGCCGCCCCTGGCCCCCGGGCGGGGAGAGATCGCGTTCGAGAAGGTGCGTTTCGGCTACACACCCGAGCGGGACGTGCTGCACGACGTGACGTTCCACATCGGGCCGGGAGAACACGTCGCCCTGATCGGTCCCTCCGGTTGCGGCAAGACCACGCTCACGGACCTCATCGTGGGCCTGTACCGTCCCCAGCACGGGGAGATCCGGATCGACGGGCAGGAGATCAGCGCGGTCTCCCCCTCGTCCCTGCGGAGCGCCATCCGCGGCGTTGCGACGGACGGCGCGATCTTCCGGATGTCAGTGGCGGAGAACATCCGCTACGGACGCCTGGAGGCCACGGACGAGGACGTGCTCGAGGCCGCGCGGCTGGCGGGACTGGAGACCCTCCTCGCGCGACTGCCGCAGGGAATCGACACCTAGGTGGGCGAGCGGGGATTCCAGCTCTCCTCGGGCGAGCGCCAGCGGATCTTGCTCGCACGGGCCTTCGTCGCGCGGCCGACGATCCTGATCCTCGACGAGGCGACCGCGAATCTCGACTTCAAGACCGAGGAGAACGTGAAGCTGGCGCTCGCGCGGATGGCCCGGGGGCGCACGACCCTCGTCGTGGCGCACCGGCGGTCCATGCTCACCGACGTCGACCGCGTGCTGGTTCTGCGGGACGGCGTGATCGAACAGGATGGAGCCCCGCAACAACTGATGCAGGTGGAAGGGTACTTCCGGCAGATGATGCAGGCGAGCGAGGGGGAGAACGCGGGCGCGGCGCCGTCGTGACGCGTGGACCCGGGGTCCTCTCGGTCCCCGGACTGATTTGTTAGGTATGTTCCCGACCGCTCCGGAAATACCTACCTGCGGCTTCTCACTTCGCTGATTAGCTCTATCTGCATTTCCTGGATCTCTACCAATCTTTCCCATTGGTGAGATAAGAGATGATCGAGCTTTTGGTGAAGATGACGGATCTCTAGTTCTGCCTTGAGGTTCACCTGATAGTCGCACCTTGCATGCAGTCGGTCTCGGGCTTCTTGGCGGCTCTGGCTCATCATGATCACCGGAGCTTGGATCGCCGCCAGACATGACAAGACGAGATTCAAGAGGATAAATGGGTACGGATCAAAAGGCCGTGAAACCAGGACAGCTGTATTGACGACAATCCAGACAAAGAGAACGCCCGCGAACGACGTGATGAAACTCCAGCTACCACCTACCGCTGCGATACGGTCCGCCAGACGCTGCCCTTTCGTCAAGGCGGATTGTAGTTCCTCCTCAGGATTTTGTGACAGAATCTCCTGCTGCCTCAGACTTTCAAGAACCCCTTTCTCAAGAGTGGTCAGCTCTCCTTTCTCCGCCTCGAGCAGCGCTTGCACGTACTCGTGGCGAAATTTCTGAAGATCGGCCGAGCAGATATAACCCACTTCGGACCAGCTTCCGATCTCTCCTCGAATCAGTTCAGCGACTGCCGGGCGCACGAGAATTCCCGGGTGCAACCCGGAGAGTTGATCGCTGCCACAGATTTGACAAACCCGGCGTTTCTCAGCATTCGTTTTGTTCATGTTCGCCCTTTCCGAGAATTGCATGCCTAAGGCCCGACGGAGTCGGGCCCTCCCAGACCTTAGAGCCCCCGATCACCCGGGAACGCCCGCGTCCGTCATCGGGAAGGCCAGGTGACCTCGTCGGCGCAGGTTGGGTTGAGGCTCGGCAGGAGCCTCGCCCTCCCCAACCCGAGGCGCCGGGATTCCGGCGGGCGGCGGGCTAGCGCGCGGCCCCTCACGGCTCCACCGGCGGCGCCTTCTGCTGCCCCTTCTCGTACTTCTTGATCGTGTACCGGACCACGCGCTTCACCATCCCGCTGCGCTTGGCGCCGCCCGTGATGATCGTCAGGTCCTCATAGAGAGTCGGGTCGTTCACGAAGGCTCCGAGCGTCCCCTCGCCGCGCTTCACCTTGGCGAGGATCGCGTTCAGATTCGCCGCCGCCTCGCTCAGGTTGGTGACGAGGTTCTTCTCGCCCTTCTTGTAGATCGCTTCGTGGAGCATCCCGGGGCCGGTCTTTATCCGCTTCGTGAGGTCCTTCACGTTGGCCATCGTGGCCGACAGGTCGCGTAGAGAGGTCCCCGCGTTCCCCGTCCCGTTGCGGAGGTCCCCCAGGATCGCCTGCAGGTCGTCGGCGGCCTTCGACAGATCGTCCACCACGTCTCCCGGCTTGGGCTTGTAGATCACGCTGTGGAGGAAGCCGTCCCCCTTCTCCACCTCGCCCATGATGTTGCGCATGGAACGGAAGCTCTTCGAGAAGTTCTCCCGGTTCTCCGGCGTGGCGAACTCGGCGGTGAACTGGTCGAGCGACTTGGAGATGTTCACCACGTTGGAGAGGATCTTGTCTCCCTTGTCGATCACGGCGTAGAGATCCGGCGGGTTCGTGCTCTTCACGACACCGCCCTCCCGGATCACCTTCGCCGGCGGCGTGCCGTGGGTGATCTCGACGTACTTGTCGCCGAGCAGGCCCATCGTCTGGATCGTGGCGGTCGAGTTCTCGCGGACGCGCGACTGGATGCTGCTGTCGATCTCCAGCACG
>JBGPLH010000158.1:0-7516 GCA_041486365.1 Thermodesulfobacteriota bacterium
GCGCAATCTCGGCTCCTCCACGAATACCACGAGCAGATGGAGGATGATCGCGAGAGCCGCCGCATAGATGAAGAGCGCGGTCGAGTGAAGGGCGATCGCCTCTCCCAGGACGACGAGCACGACCCCGGCGTAGAGCGGATGTCGGATGCGCCGGTAGGGACCCCGGACGATGAATCTGCCGGAAGGCCTGGAAGGCGAGGGCGGCTCCTCACGCGCTTCGCCCAGGAGAAGCGCGGCGCGAAGGGTCAGCGCGGCGCCCGCGATCGCGAGGAGGACGCCGGCGACCCACTCGGCGAAGGAAATCTCTCCGGATGCGCGCGCGCCGCGCGCGAGCCACCAGGGGACCACTCCGCCGAGAAGGGCGAGCGCGACGAGCGGAGCGAGAAGTACCCGGAGACGAGGCATGCGGGTTTTCTCCACATCGGAGCGTGGGCGACCCTAGCAGCAGCCGCGCGAGCGGGCAAGTTGCCGCAGGCCGGGTGCGCTTGTTCCCACAGGCAGCCCGCGCTAACCTGCCGCGACGTTTGGAGGGCGGCATGGACTGGAAGACGGAAGTGTGGCGGATCGGAGCCATCCTGCTCATCGCGGTCGGCGCGCGGCTCCTGCTCGATCTCCTCCGCTGGATCAACACGAAGCTGATCCAGCGCTCCTTCGGCACGTACCTCTCCCGGAGCGCCAAGGCGCTCACCCTCAACAAGCTCACCTTCAGCATCTTCAAGTACGGCGTCTACGTCGTTGCCCTCGGACTGATCCTACGGGAGTTCGGCGTGTCCCTGGCCGCCTATCTCGCGGGCGCGTCCATCCTCGGCTTCGCCGTGGCCTTCGGGTTCCAGGGCCTGATCCAGGACCTCATCTCGGGCGCCTTCGTGATCCTCGAGGACCAGTTCGCGGTGGGCCACATGGTGGAGATCGGAGGGCAGATCGGGCGGGTCGAGGAGATCGGACTGCGCGTCACGAAGATTCGCAACTACCTGGGCGAGCTGATCCTGATCCCCAACCGCGCGCTCGGGAACGTCGGGACGTTCCCGCTCGGCTGCGTGACCGCCGTGGTCGAGATCCCGCTGGACGACGGCGAAACCGAGGCAGTGCTCGCGGCGATCCGTGACGAGGCCGCGCGCGCGCGTGCCCGGTATCCCATGGCGATCGTCATCGATCCGGAGGTGGAGGCGGTGAAGGACGGCCCGGACCGCCCGATCGCCCAGGTGCGCTTCTCGATCTGGCCCCGCCAGAACTGGGTCGTCGAGCGCGCCTTCGTCCCGCGCATGGCTGACCGCGTCTCGGCGCTGCTGCCGGAGGGGCGCAAGCTGGATTCGGGAAGAGTGCTGGTGCACTACGGGGGGAGGGGGTGACTCAGGGCAGGCTCTTCACCATCTGCCCCATCACGCTGAAGGGCGTGAAACGCGTGGTGGGGGCGGCCTCCACCTCGGTGCGGCTCTGGGCGAGACGCTCGAGGCAGCGGGCGTTGGCGCGGCGATACTCGTCCCAGGCCGCGTCCCATCCGTCACTTGGCTTGGACCCGCTGATGATCCCGACGGCGATCGCGCGCTGCTTGCGGATCAGCTCGGCGCGCAGGTTTCCGTAGGCGATCTTGTCCCACTCGGTGGGCTTGGGCGCCTCCGACATGCGCAAGAGCATCCAGTCGAGCTGCGTGGCCTCGCCGATCGCGTAGTACAGCCGCGCCACGTCCGCGACGGACCAGCCGGCCGCGTCTCCCGCTTCCCGCGCGATCTGCCCGATCGCCACCCACCGCAGCTTCTGCCGGAAGGCCACCACCCGCCGCGCGAGATCCTCCGGCAGTCCCTGCTCGCGCAGCTCGCGCGTGCGGCTCTCGGCCACGGCGCGGCGCACCGGTCCGAGGATGTCCTCCGGGACGTTCACCATGCGCTCGAGCGTGGCGCGGATGTCCCCGGCGATATCGCTCCAGCTCTCTGGCGATCCGAGCACCGTCAGCACCCACCGGGTGGACTCCTCCAGCGTGTCCTGCACCTGCATGTAGCCCGTGTAGCGGGCCTGGATGGGAGCCTTGAATCCCGTGGCCTCGAGATCCCGCTTCAGCTCCCGCCCGTCGAGCACCGATTCGGCCAGCACGTAGGCGGCCGCGATCTCGGCCGGCTCGCGGCCGGTCTCCTTCATCATCTCCCGGAAGAAGCACACTCCCGCCCAATCGACGATGTGGTTGGCGATCATCGTGGCGGTGATCTCGCGGCGCAGGCGGTGTCCGCGGAGCAGCCCGGGATCGAGCCGCCGGACGGCCTCGGGGAAGTAGTGGTCGAAGAAGGGGAGGAACGCCGGCGCATCGAGGAGATCGCTCGCGGCGAGCTTGTAGTAGAAGTCGAGCTTCGCGTAGCCGAGCAGCACTGCCAGCTCGGGGCGCGTGAGCCCCAGCCCCTTGTCCCGCCGCGCGCCGAGCACGTCCGTGCCGGGAAGCGCCTCCTCCGCGCGGTCCAGCTCCCCCTCGCGCTCCAGGCCCTCGAGGAGCCACATGAACTCCTCGATCCCGCGCCGGCTGCGAAGCGCGTCGAGCGAAAGGCACCGGCTCTGGCTCCAGTTGTGGGCCGTCACCGCTCCGCAGACCACCGCCTTGATCTCCTCGAGCAGTCGATTGCGCTCCTCGAAGTCGATCTTCCCGGCGCGCAGGAAGGGTTGGAAACCGATCTTCAGGTTCACCTCGTGGTCCGAAAGATCAACGCCCGCCGAATTGTCGAGGGCGTCGGAGTTGATCCGCACGCCTCGGAGCGCCAGCTCGATCCGTCCCTGCTGCGTGACGCCGAGGTTCCCCCCCTCGCCGATCACCTTTGCGCGGACCTCCGCCGCGTCCACGCGCACCCGATCGTTTGCCTTGTCGCCCACATCGCGATGGGACTCGCCGCCCGCCTTGATGTAGGTCCCGATCCCGCCGTTGTAGAGGAGATCGACTTCCGCCCGGAGGAGGGCCGCGATCACCTGCTCGCCGCCGAGCGCCTCCGCCGTGACGCCCAGCAGGCTCCGGACCTCGGAGGACAGCGGGATGCTCTTGGCGCTCCTCCGAAAGACGCCGCCGCCCGGCGACAGAATCGAGCGGTCGTAGTCGTCCCAGGAGGAACCCGGCAGGCCGAAGAGGCGCTGCCGCTCGATGAAGCTCTTTTCCGGATCCGGATCGGGGTCGAGGAAGACGTGCCGGTGATCGAATGCGCCGACGAGCTTCATCCTCCGCGAGAGCAGCATCCCGTTGCCGAACACGTCGCCGCTCATGTCGCCGATCCCCGCGACGCGGATGGGCGCCTCGTCGAGGTTCACGCCCATCTCGAGGAAGTGACGGCGGACGCAAGTCCATGCGCCGCGGGCGGTGATGCCTTCCTTCTTGTGGTCGTAGCCATGGGAGCCGCCCGACGCGAAGGCGTCACCCAGCCAGAAACCCGCGTCCTGCGCGATGCGGTTGGCGGTGTCCGAGAGGTGGGCGGTCCCCTTGTCCGCCGCGACGACGAGGTAGGGATCGTCGCCGTCCCAGGCCACGACGCGGTCGGGCCGCGCAATGCGTCCGTCCACCAGGTTGTCGGTCACGTCGAGGAGGCCCCGGATGAAGATCTCGTAGCGCGCGTCGGCCAGCTTGCGTTCGTCCGCGCGCGCGAGGCCCCGGGCCTTCAGGATGAAGCCCCCCTTGGCTCCCACGGGTACGATCAGCGCGTTCTTCACGTGCTGGGTCTTCATGAGGCCGAGGATCTCGCTCCGGTAGTCATCCAGCCGGTCGCTCCAGCGGATCCCGCCCCGGGCCACCTTCCCCTTGCGCAGGTGCACGCCCTCCATCTGCGGTCCCCGGACGACGAGCTCGTAGGCCGGTCGGGGGAGGGGGAGGTTCTCGACCTTCGCGCCGTCCAGCTTGATGGTGAGGAAGTACGGATCGCTCCGCTCCCGGTAGAAGTTCGTTCGAAGGGTCGACTCGATCAGGTTCCAGAAGGTCCGCAGCGCGCGGTCCTCGTTGAAGCTCTCCACGCGGCGCAGTGTTTCCTCGAGGAGGCGGTTGCGCAGGGCGACCGTCTCCGTTCGATCGGAATCGGCGATGGCGGGATTGAAGCGCGCGTCGAAGAGGGCGAAGAGGTCGGAGCACGCGGAGGGGTTGCCGATCAGCACCTCCCGGTGGAAGTCGCGGGAGAAGATCGAGCCGATCTGCTGCGTGTAGCCGACGTAGGCGCGGAACACGTCTACCTGCCGCCAGCCCAGGCCCGCGGTGAGCACGAGGCGGTTCAGCGGATCGTCGTCCACGTCGCGGCGGAAGACGGCCCGCAGCGCTTCCTCGAGGAGGCGCGCGCGCGGCGAGAGCTCCTCCTCGCCGGCCCAGCGATCCTCGATCTGGAAGGAGTCGATGAACAGGGGCGGGGCGCCCCCGGGCCGGACCTCCGTCGGGACCTGATTCACGACCCGGAGCCCCAGGTGGTCGAGCACCGGCATGCTGTCGGCCAGATGGATCCGCGTCGTGCCGTAGAGCCGCAGCAGCAGGAGGGCCGTGCCGTCGGCCTGCCGCGTGCGGTCCAGCGAGGCCTGAAGCCATCCCGTCTCGCGCACCCGCTCCAGGCGCCCGATGTCCGCCGCGGCATCCTGCGCCGAACGCGCGACCCGGTAGGGCTCCGGGAACGCTTCGCCGTAACGACCCGTGAGATCGGCGCCGGCCGCCTCGCCGAACCGCGCCTTGAGCGCGTCGCAGAGCAGATCCTCCCAGGACTGCGTGAGCGCGCGGATCTCGGCGAGCAGCGCCTCGGGGTCGACCTCCGGGATCGCCTGCTCGGGCGTGGTGAAATAGAAGTGCAGGACCGCCGCCTCCACCTCCGTGTAGGCGACGCGGTGGTCGGAATAGTTCGCGTGGAACAGCTCCGTGAGCCGGCGCTCCACCTCCGCGCGCAGCTCCTCGCTGTACTTCCCCGGGGGCAGCACCAGCACCACGAGAACCGATCGCCCCCAGGGCGAGCGGTTCACGTTGAGCCCGATCTCGTTGCGCGCCTGGGCGGCTGAGATCAGGTGGATATCCTGCCGGATCTCCTCGGGCGTCGAGAGGAAGAGGTACTCGAGCGGGATCGAATCGAAGGCCGCCACGGTTTCCTTGTAAAGGTGGCTGCCCGACGTGGCCCCCTCCGAGGCCAGGATTCCCTTGAGCTTCTGCCGCAGCACCGGGACCTCGCTGCCGGGCTCCTCCAGCGCCGCGTGCGTGAAGAGTCCAAAAAAGCTGCAAAACCCTTCGAGCTTCCCGTCCCGCGAGAGCCGCTTCACGGTGACGTAATCGATCTTTCCCGGCCGGTGGATCGGCGAGTCGGCGTTCGCCTTTTCGACGAGCACGAGCGACTCGTCGAGGAGCTTCACGCGCACGGAATCGCGGATCTCGCCGCCGCGCTTCGGCGGGAAGTACCGCGAGCGGCGCTCGTCGCGACCGATGCCCAGGCCGGAGCCCGGGCGCAGCGAGATCGCCATCTCACCGTCCGGGTCGGCCACGTCATAGCTGCGGTATCCAAGGAAGACGAACCGGTCGGCGATCAGCCAGTGGGCGAAGTCGCTCGCCTCCTTCGCCTGCTCCTGCCGATCCCGGAAGCGCGAAGCGTCGTAGTCGAGCTCAACGATGACGTTGCGGGCCTCCTTCACCATGTCGCTGAAGTCCTCGTACACCGTGCGTGCGAGGGCGAGCACCCGCTCCAGGGCTAGGACGACCTCGGCGTGCCGCGCCGGGTCCACGGGGTCGACGTCGAAATGGATGAACGACTCGGTAGACCCGCCGCCGGGGGGCTCGCCGAGGTCCTCGATGAGGCCGGCGGCATCGCGCTTCACGGCCAGAATCGGGTGGTGGCAGAAGCGCTCGCGGATCCCCGCGCGGCGCAGCGTGAGGCGCAGAGTGTCGACCAGGAAGGGTTGATCGGCCGTGCAGGTCTCGATCACCGTGCGATCATCCGTGGCCCCCGGATCGCGGGTGGCGGGGTCGAAGACCCGGACGAGTAGCTGGCGGGCCTCTCGCACCGCGATGAACCGGAGGGAGTCCTCCAGCTCGAGGAGGATCGCCTGACGCGGACGCTGCGCCAGGGAGGCATCCTCCGCCCGGCGAGTGACGATCCGGACAAAGCGCTCGAAGATCGCCCGCGCACCCGGATGGCCGGGGTGCCAGGCGGGCTCGAAGGCCTGGAGATCCCTTTCAAGGAGCGCCCGGACGGTCTGATCCACGAATGGTTTCTCCCGAAGCGGCGGGGAAGCCCGAGACTATGCGCCCGGCGGGGGACCTGTCAATCGGCCGGGGAGGTTTCAGGCGCGGCGCGCGATGATCGATTCTTTCGCAATCGTGGCCGGTCGTGACGCTTTTCCTTGAAGGACCCGGGCCTCGCGACTAGAATGGCTCGGCCTCATCCATCCAGTCCGAATCATTCACGTGCCATACGCCTTGAAGGGGGGGAAGGTGCCGGATGCGTTCACGCTGAACCAGCCCAAGCGAACCATCGTGCTCGATCTGGAGACGAAGCGGGCCTTCGACGGAAGCGATCGCAGCCGTCTGGAAAGCCTCGGCGTGTCCGTGGTCGGACTGTACCGCTATGACACGGACAAGTTCGAGACCTACGACGAGTCGGAGTTCTCCCGGCTCTCGACGCTCCTCGCCCAGACGGAGCTCATCGTGGGCTTCAACATCAACCGCTTCGACCTGCCGGTCCTCCAGCCCCACGTGAAGGTGCCGCTGCGCAAGGTGCGTGCCATCGATCTCCTGGAGGAGATGCGCCGCGTGCTCGGGCATCGCGTCTCTCTCAACGCCGTTTCACGCGCGACGCTCGGGCGCGAGAAGAGCGGCGACGGGCTCCAGGCGATCCGGCTGTACCAGCAGGGGCAGATCGACAAGCTCAAGCGCTACTGCCTGGACGACGTGCGACTCACGCGGGAGATCTACGAGCACGGCTGCCGCCACGGGCAGGTGATTATCCCGTCCCGGTTCGGGGACGAGCGGATCCCCGTGACGGTCACCTGGGGGCAGACTCCGGAGGAGACGCCGAGGATGCAGCAGCAGAGTCTTTTCTAGGGAGAACTACTACGAGGAGACGCGCTTTCGACGCCCGCCGGGCCCTTCGGTCCGGCGGGTCTTCCTTTTCGGGGAGGGTTTCTTCGTGAGAGCGTGATCATAGGCGCCGCGCGCGAGGTTCGCGAACGCGCTGGAGATAATCCGGCGGGGAAGGGGGAAGCTCACCCAGTCGCCGGGCTCCTCGGCGTTCCAGGGGTTCCACGACTCGGCGCCGCGCACGCGGAGCGCCAGCTCGAGACGGTCGAGGCCTACCCGCAGGACGAGCGACTCCTCCATCTCGATCAGGAAGAGCTTCCCCTGGGCGAGCAGGACATCACAGCCGAACATCGCCTTCCGCGACACGAAGGGCCAGGTCGACGCCATCTGGAGGAGCGGGGTCGACGTCCGCGACTTCGCGGTTCCGCGCTTTTTCGCCGGAGGCCTGGGACGGATGGTTTTGCGGGGCATGGGGGGCCCGGAGCGCGGCGGGTGCGCCGCCTAGAAATTGTCCTTCATTTCCCGGAC
>JBGPLH010000159.1:0-7487 GCA_041486365.1 Thermodesulfobacteriota bacterium
ATATCAGATGCCAACCGTCCCCCCTTTCCCCATGACGGAACGCCGCGCGGAGGAAGTCCGCGCCGCCAGACGTTCGCGGATGTCGGCCAGGATCGCGTAGGGGATCCGTCCCCCGCCGCGCGTGCGCCCGAACCGGACTCCCGCCTTCCGATCCCCGTGGTAGTCCGATCCACCCGTCGGGATCAGCCCGGCCCTGCGGGCGATCCCGACGCAGGCCGTCGCGGTCCCCATGTCGTGGGCCGAGGTGAAGCACTCCATGGCTTCGAGCCCTTCCCCGGCCAGGGATTTCGTGAAGGCCTCGAGCCGCCCCACTCCCGGCAGGCGCAGCAGCCCGGGATGCGCGAGGGCGGCGAGCCCCCCCGCCTCCCGGATCAGCGCCACGGCTTCCGCGGGCGTGAGCATCTCGCGCAGGACGTAGGCGGGCGCCCCCTCCCGGAGGAAGCGCGCGAAGGCCTCCTCCACGCTCGCCACGTAGCGTCGCCGGACCATCGCCTGCGCCACGTGGGGGCGTCCCGTGCTTCCCTCGCCGGCGATCGCCTTCACCTCTTCCAGATCGAGCGGCATGCCCATCGCCGACAGCCGCTCGAGGATCCGCGGGGTCCGCGCCTCGCGCGCGGCGCGGAGCCGGGCCAGCGCGGCCTGCAGCGGCGTGCCCGGCGACGGGTCGATCTCGTAGCCGAGGAGGTGGACCTCTCCGGCCTCCATCCGCGCGCTGATTTCCACCCCCGAGACGACCTCCACTCCTTCGCGCGCGCCCTCGTCGCGCGCCGCGGGAAGACCGTCCAGCACGTCGTGATCGGTGAGCGCGATCGCCGAGAGGCCCGCGGCGCGGGCCTCCCGGACGAGGGCGAGGGGGGACAGCGACCCGTCCGACCAGGTGGAATGCGTGTGCAGATCGACGAATCGGTCCATGGGCTTGAGTCCCCCGCCCCGGCCGGGCCCCCCGGCCCTACTCGAGGTAGCCGAGGCCCTTCAGGCGATCCTTCACGGCCGCCTCATCGCCCTCGCCGTAGGCGCCCTTTCCCAGCTCGGGGTCGGGGAGGCACCCGAGGCGCTCAAGGGTGGCGATCACCCGCCGCCCGGAGTCCTCGGGGCTTTCCTTCGTCGTGTCGACGATCAGCTCCGGATGGAGCGGCTCCTCGTAGGGATCGGAGACGCCGGTGAAGACCGGGATCTCGCCGGCGATCGCCTTCTTGTAAAGGCCCTTCACGTCGCGCCGGACACATTCCTCCAGGGGCGCGCTCACGAACACTTCGACGAACCGCCCGATCATCGCGCGCGCCTCGTCCCGGAGGGCGCGGTAGGGGGATATCGCGGCCACGATCACGGCCACGCCGTTGCGGGTGAGGAGGTTCGCCACGAAGGCAATCCGGCGGATGTTCGTGTCGCGATCCTCACGCGAGAAGCCCAGGCCCTTGGATAGCTGCGTCCGGACGACATCCCCGTCGAGGATCTCGACGTTCAGGCCGCGCTCGCGCAGGGTCTTCTCCACGATGTGCGCGATCGTCGTCTTCCCCGCGCCGGAAAGACCCGTGAACCACAGCGTAAATCCGCCGGACATTCAGTTCCTCCTTCCGTATCGAAACAAAACGATGAAGCCCCCGCGGGCCGCCCCGAGCGATGCTCCGGGCGCCGCTCAGAGGACGCTCCTGCCGATCATGTCCGGCGGGACGGGCTCCCCCATCAGCGTCAGGATCGTCGGGGCCACGTCCGTGAGCCGGAGTCCTGCGCGCGCGCCGCGGGCCGCGCGTGTGCGGTCCCGCAGGATGAAGATCCCGTAGCGGTCGTGGTTCGCCTCGTCGGGGCCGGTGTCGTTCTCCCGGCTCCAGATCGTCGGGTGCCCGAGCGTCCCCGCCGAGCGCCAGTCCAGGTCGCCGAAGTACACGATGAGATCGGGCGGCACGCCGTTCACCTGCCGGTAGACCTCTTCGGGCTTGTAGACGACCGTGCCGATGGGGTGGCCGTCCTCGTCCGTGATCGCCTCGAGCTTGCGGATCAGCAGATCGCGCTCCTCCTCGTAGCGATCCTTCGGGATCACGCCCTGCGGCTCCCGCCCCTGCACGTTCAGGAAGAGCCGGCCGTAGTAGCCGCCATCGCCCCAGGCCTTCGTGCGCGACCAGTCGACGAGGGACGGATCGAAGCGGGTGATCCCCTCCGGCTTGGACTTCAGGAAGAGGTAGCCCTCGCGGATCAGCCACTCGTTGAAACAGATCGCACCTTCCATCTTCCGGGCGCCGTGGTCGGACACCACGAGCACGGCCGTGTCGTCGTCAAGCACGGCAAGCATCTCGCCGATCCCGGCGTCCACGAACCGGTAATAATCGCGGATCGCATGCTCGAAGGGATGGCCCGGCTCGTAGAGCCGGTGGAAGCGGTCGTAGTACTTCCAGAAGCCGTGGTGGATCCGGTCCACGCCCATTTCGACGAACATGAAGAAGTCCCAGGGGCGCGTGCGCATGAGGTGCTTGATCAGCGTGAATCGCTTCTGCGTCATCTCGTAGATCTGGTCGAGGATTCGCTTCTTCTCGTCAGTGCGGAAATCCTTCACGTCGAGGATGTACTCGCCGACGAGCCCCTCCACCTCCGTCTTGAGCGCCGGCGGGTAGGTGTAGGCGCTCTTCGTGTCCGGCGTGAGGAAACAGGTCACCATCTCGCCGTTCACCGGGCGCGGGGGATAGGTCTGGGGCACGCCCACCAGGACCACGTGCTTGCCGGCTTTCGAGAGAAGATCCCAGACGCGCGGCTCCTTCACGCTCGTGGCGTTGGCGATCACGAGCTTCTCGTAGGAGTAGTCGCCGCGGTTGCGGAAGCCGTAGAAGCCGAGCTGCCCCGGGTCCTTGCTGGAGAGCATGCTCGACCAGGCCGGGACGGTGATCGGCGGGATGCAGCTCTCGAGCGGCCCCCAGATCCCCTCGTCCTGGAGCCGCGCCAGGTTGGGCAGCTCCGCCTTCCACTCCTCGAAGACGAGGCGCGGGGGCGCGCAGTCGAGCCCGATCACGAAGACCTTCTTGTCGCCTTTCACGGGATTCCTTTCAGAACAGCGCATAGATGAACGGGGCGATCACGCTCTTCTCGGTCACGACGATGAGGATGGAGAGCGCGATCATCATGAAAAGGATCGGCCCCAGCCACCACTTCTTGCGCTCTCGCATGAACGCCCAGATCTCCCCGAGCAGCCCGAACCTGGAGAGGTTTTCCTTGAAGCCCATCGTGTCTCCCTTGAATCAGCGGGCGCAGCCCCAGGGACCGTCCCGCGCGTCAATCGAGCTCGAACTGCGAGCGCCAGTCCACATCCTCGCGCAATGGCTCCATTTCCTTCTTGTCGAGGACGAAGCGATCGAGGACGAGGGTGTCCATATTGGTCCGCATGAAGCAGAGGTACGCGTCGGCCGGCGTGCACACGATGGGCTCGCCCCGGACGTTGAACGAGGTGTTGATGATCACCGGGCAGCCCGTGAGGTCGTCGAAGGCCTGGATGAGATCGTGGAAGATCGGGTTCTGCTCGCGGGTGACCGTCTGGATTCGCGCCGATCCGTCCACGTGGGTCACCGAGGGAATCATCCGCCTGTCGGGCCGCACCTGCGCCACGAGGAGCATGTAGGGGCTCTCCGAGTCGAGCTCGAAATACTCGGAGCAGCGCTCCGCGAGCACCGAGGGCGCGAAGGGCCGGAAGCTCTCCCGGAACTTGATCTTCAGATTCACCACGTCCTTGTTCGCCGGGTTCCGGGCGTCGGCGAGGATGCTCCGGTTGCCCAGCGACCGCGGGCCGAACTCCATGCGTCCCTGGAACCATCCCACGACGCTCTGATCGGCGATCAGCTGGGCCGTCCGGCGGAGCAAGCTCTCGCGATCCAGCTCCTGGTACTTGATCCGGTTCGAATCGAGATACTGGCGGATCTCCTCCGTCGTGTACTCCGGTCCCCAGTAGGCGTGCGGCCAGACCCACTTGCGCTCATGGCCGAGCACGTGGTGGTGGATGAACGTGGCCACGCCCACCGCTCCGCCCGCGTCCCCCGCGGCGGGCTGCACGAAGAGGCGCTTGAAGGGCCCCTCGCGCAGCAGACGGCCGTTGGCCACGCAGTTGAGCGCCACGCCGCCCGCCATGCAGAGGTTCTCCTGGCCGGTCACCTCGTGCAGGTGCCGCGCCATGCGGAGCACGACCTCCTCCGTGACCTTCTGAACGCTCGCCGCGATGTCCCAGTGGCGCTGCTCGAGCTTCGTCTCGGGCTGGCGGGGTGGTCCGCCGAAGAGCCTGTCGAAGCGCTTGTTGGTCATCGTGAGGCCGTAGTCGTAGGCGAAGAACTTCATGTTCATCCTGAAGCTGCCGTCCTCGCGGAGCCGGAGCAGCTCGTTCATGATCAGGTCGTAGTAGACCGGCTTCCCGTAGGGAGCCGCGCCCATGACCTTGTACTCCGCCGAGTTCACCTTGAAGCCAAGGTAGTAGGTGAACGCGCTGTACAGCAGCCCGAGGGAGTGGGGGAACCGGATCTCCTTGAAGAGCTCCAGCTTGCTGCCCTTCCCCAGTCCGTAGCTCGCCGTCGCCCACTCCCCCACGCCGTCGATCGTGAGGACCGCCGCCTCCCGGAAGGGGCTCACCAGGAACGCGCTGGCCCCGTGCGACTGATGGTGCTGGATGAAGAGCACGTCTTTCTCGTAGGCGAGGTCCCGCTTGATGTTGTGGCGAGTCCAGAGCTTCTCGGACAGCCATACCGGGATCGCCTTGCTGAAGGAGGGGAACGATCGGGGGAAGGTCGAGAGGTACGTCATCAGGATTCGCTCGAACTTCACGAGCGGCTTGTCGTAGAAGCCCACGTAGTCGACGTCCTCGATGCCGATCCCGCCGGCCCGCAGGCAGTAGCTCACCGCGTGATGGGGAAAGCCGGCGTCGTGCTTCTTGCGCGTAAAGCGCTCCTCCGACGCTGCCGCGAGCACCTCGCCGTCCCGGAGCAGGCAGGCGGCCGAGTCGTGGTAGAACGCCGAAATCCCGAGAATGTGCATCGATGGACCTCGTCGCGCCCCGCGCCATCCCCTCGCGGGCCCGGCCGATCAGAACTGCTTCCTGCAGGCCTCCAGGTCGTCGCAGGGGTGCTCGGGCGCCTGCCAGAAGCTCGGCTCGTCGCCGATCCGCCGGGCGAGAGGGTCCGCCCGTGTGATGCGCAGCATCAGGTTCGTCGGCGCCACGATCAGGAAGTAGATGACCGTGAGCAGGATCGCGGTGTTGATCCGCGCCAGCACCCAGGCGAACTTGAGCCACCCGGTCTTGAGGGCCGCCCCCATCCTCCCGAACCTGCCCGCCGCGGCGACCGGCCTCCGGGGGGCCCTCGTCGTCACCCCGCCATCCACCATGTCCAGGCTCGCGCGCCCCACCCCGGGCCCCCTCGGGCCCCGTCCCGGGACCCCGTCCGCCGGGCTCTCCCCGGCGCGTCCTCAGTGCTGGTAATGCCAGAGCCGGTAGACCTCTTTCCGCTGGTTCCCGAACTTCAGGGCGATGCCCGTCCCAAGCCCCGCGAAGATCCAGAACGGCACCTGCACCGATATCGAGTGAAATGCGTCGAAGAAAAAGAGGTTGACCAGGATGCCCGCGATCCCGATTCCGATCGCCCAGAGGAACTCGGCGAGGGCCGGATCCCGCACGGTGGCCACCCCCCGGAAGATCATGTGCAGGATGCCGACGAGGATAGAAATCATCAACAAAAGAGCGATGATACCATATTCGAGCAGGAGGGTGAGGTACATGTTGTTCACGCCCTCGGGGGGCAGGAGCTTCCCCTTCGACTCGACCGTGTCCGGGACGTCGGCCGCCCGCCAGCCGGCCGGCCCGGAACCCGCCAGGAGGTCATCCTGGTGTGCCGCTAGCACGCTCGCCTGCACCTGGAGCTGCTCCTGGGCGCGAGCCATCGGCATCTCCATCACCTCCCAGGGAGGCCGCCCCGTGACGAGAACGTGCCCGAGCAGCACGAGGACCAACCCCGCCCCGAAGATCCGCGTCGCCCTCTCGCGCCGGTGGCGCAACCCGTACACCAGGAGCGTCGCCACGAGGATCAGCATGCCGCGCTTGGAGAAGTAGCTTGCCGCGAAGGCCAGGCTCGCCACGAGGCAGGCCAGGCCGAAGATCCGCTTGCGGGGGCTGGTGAAGGTGCGCGTGGCCGCAAGGAGGACCGGCAGGCAGAGGATGAAGTAGCTCACGAGTACGTTCCGGTTCGTCAGGAACTCCTTCACCAGCTTCGCGTCGAGTCCCGCCTGCAGCATCCCGGAGACCACCTGGCCGCGGACGAGCAGGAAACCCACGACTCCGGCCAGCCCACTCACGAAGGCGATCACCCCGATGCCCTTCATGTAGACCGTCATCTCCTCCGCCCGATCGTTCACGCTGTTCGCGACGAAGTAGTACAGGGCGAACCCCGTGCAGGCGAACTGCACGAGCGCCACGAGCGGCGCGGCGGAGATCGGGCCCTGGGCGAAGATCGCGCCGGCGCTGAGGGCCATGAAGCCCATCACCGCACGGTCCACGGGCGTCTTCAGGAAGACGAGGCTCCCGCGCAGGTAGCGGAGCGCGAAGAAGGCCCCCATCCCGAAGATCACCAGGTTGATGAGGTTCACCTGGCGGCCCGCGGCGTGGATCGCCAGCTGCTCCGAGAGACCGGCCGGAAGGAACAGGGTGAAGAGCACCATCAGCACGAGCAGCGTGAGCGCCGTCACCTGCCGCGACAGGAGGCGCGTGAACGTGAGCACGATGATCCATAGGTCGTAGGGGACCGAGCGCTGCCGGATGTAGATCCGCTCGTAGCGGAGCTTGTTGCGCGGGGTGAGGTAGTAGCTGTGCCGGAGCTGCGCGAGCCCCGTGACGCCCGGCGGGATCCGGAACCGATCGCCGTAGCCCGGGATCGACCGCTTGGCCTCCTCGAGGAAGACGGGCCGGACCGGCCGCGGCCCCACGAGGTTCATATCGCCCCGCAGCACGTTGAACAGCTGGGGGAACTCGTCGAGCTTGCGCTTGCGCAGGATCCTCCCGATCGGCGTCACATGGGGCTCGCCCTCGCGGATCAGCCGCGCGCCGATCTTCTCCTCGGCGTCCTGATCGAGGGTGCGGAATTTGTAGATCGTGAAGAGCCGCTCGTTCTTGCCCACCCGCCGGCCCCGGTACAGGATCGGCCCGGGCCCCGAGAGCTTGATCAGCACCGCGATGATCCCCATGAGCGGAGCGAGCAGGATCAGGCCGATCAGCGCCACCAGGAAGTTGTAGGCGCGCGTGACGACCTCGTAGAAGGCTGCCTCCGCCACGCCCACGGCCGGCGTGCCGAGGATCTTGTCCCGTCGGGCGCTCATGCCGTCTCCGGGTTCACGGGCGCCGCCGGTAGTAGCGGTCGTACCAGAGCGAGAACATGAGGAGCGACCAGAGAGGCCGGCTGTGGTCCGCCCGGCGCGCCTCATGCTCGTCGATCAGAGCCTGCACCGCCCCGGGCCGGAAGATCCCTTGCGTGCGGACG
>JBGPLH010000160.1:0-7420 GCA_041486365.1 Thermodesulfobacteriota bacterium
AACTGGGTGCGCACGGTCTTCACCTACTTCACCGGAGCCGCCCAGGCGTTTCCGACGGGCGGCGACGTCGTTCCCGTGAGCGCCTCCGGCACCATCGCCCCCGACGGAACCGGCCCGCCTCCGGTCGGCCTGGGCCTGAGCGCGGTGTACTTCGGCTCGCAGTTCTACCAGATCACGTCCACCGGCACGGCGCCCAACAATGCCCAGAGCCGCGTGAGGGCCCGCGTATCGCAGATAACCCCGAAGTGACCCCCTTCGGCGCAGAAAGAGGTGCATGACATGATGTCGCCCCTGAATTTCTCGAAGACGTGGACGCTGTTCCTGGCGGGCCTCCTCCTGGCCTTCTGCGCGGTGGCGGGACTCCCCGTCCGCGCCGGAGCGTCCGACCTGGACATCTTCAACCCGGGCGTCAACGTCGAGCCGAACGTGCTGTTCATCTTCGACACCTCCGGCTCCATGGGCGACGACATCGTGTCCTCTCCCTATGACCCGAACACGACCTACACCTGCGCCTCCTGCACCTACACGGCCAACTCGGTATACAAGCAGGACAGGTTCTTCATTTTCTGGCTCAACTCCTACACGAAGATCTGCAACGACGTGAACTCGAATCCGCTGTCCTGCACCTCCAGCACGCCGACGGCGGCCGGCCAGGCGCTCCTGCAGAGCCAGGGCTTCTGGTTCCCCAACAGCACGACGCGGGATTACACGGGGAACTACCTGAACTACAAGCTGTCCCCCTCGAGCGCGATGCAGCAGAAGATCGTCATCGCCAAGCAGGTCCTGACGGATCTCATCGACGCCATCACCGGCGTCCGGATGGGGCTCATGGTGTTCAACAACAGCGAGGGCGGCCACATCGTCAGCGCCGTGGCCGACATGACCGCGGCCGGGAAGACCAGCCTCAAGTCGTCGGTCAACTCCGCCTCCGCGGGCGGGTGGACGCCCCTGGGCGAGACCCTCTACGAGGCCGGGCTCTACTTCTCGGGCGCGGCCAGCTACTACAACTCCGGGACCTACACGTCCCCGATCCAGGCGGCGTGCCAGAAGAACTACGTCATTTTCATGACGGACGGCTCGCCGACCCAGGATCTGAACGTGCCGAACCCGCCCATCGGCGATCAGGACGGTGACGGCCGCGAACCCGGTGGAGCCAACGTGCCCGCCTATTCCAACAGTGGCAGCGACTACATGGACGACGTGGCCATGTACTGGCGGAACCACGACATGGTGAGCGACGCGTCCATGCCGGGCGTTCAGTTCATGAAGACCTACACGGTCGGCTTCACCACGAGCTCGGATCCGCTGGCCAACCCGCTGCTCCAGCGCACCGCGGCGCACGGCGACGGCCAGTTCTTCGGGGCGGACAACACGGCCCAGCTCAAGGAAGCGCTCACGGCCACCCTGGTGGCCATCTCCGAGGACACCAACTCCTTCATCGCGCCGGTGGTTCCCATCGACGAGGCCAACCGCACCACCAGCGGCGACTTCGTCTACTTGTCCCTCTTCGCCCCCTCCGGGAATGCCCTCTGGCAGGGGAACCTCAAGAAGTTCGGCCTCGCCGACGACGGCCACCTGATCGACCGGAACGGCAATGCCGCCCTCGACAGCAGCGGTCAGCTCCTCGACACGGCCGACAGCTACTGGAACCCCTCCGGGACTCCGGACGGCGGAAACGTCCGGAACGGCGGCGTGGAGGCGGTGCTGGATGCACGCTCGACGGCGCGTAACCTCTACACGAAGGTCGCCGTCTCGAACAACCTGACGGATTCGGGCAACGTGTTCGCCACCTCCAACGCCAGCATCACGCAGGCGATGCTCGGCGTTGGAAGCGCCGCGGCGCGGACGCAGCTCATCGACTTCGTCCGCGGCATCGACACCTACGACGACGACGGAAACAGCAACACCACGGAAAAGCGGGACACGCAGCTCGGCGATCTGCTGCACTCGCGGCCCGTGGTGATCCACTACGACGACAGCAACACAGTCATCTACCTGGGGAGCAACGACGGCATCCTCCATGCCTTCAACGACTCGGACGGATCGGAGCGATGGGGATTCGTTCCGGCGGACGTGCTGGGATCCCTCCAGTATCTTCGCGGGACCGTGCATACGCCCATGCTGGATGCGCCCGTCCAGTCCTACGTGCTCGATGCCAACGGGGACCACCAGATCAGGTCGGCGGACGGCGACAAGGCGATCCTGATCTTCGGGCGGCGCCGGGGGGGACGGGTGTACACCGCCCTGGACGTTACGGACCCCGACGCGCCGGTCCTGCTCTACTCGATCAGTAACACCACGAGCGGCTTCTCCGAGCTCGGGCAGACCTGGTCGAAGCCGGCCATCGGCAAGGTGAAGGTCAGCGGAACGGACACCGTCGTGGCCATCGTCAGCGCCGGGTACGATCTGAATGAGGACAACGCGCCCCTCTCCGTGGCCGACACCATGGGCCGCGGGGTGTTCGCCTTCAACGTCCTCACGGGCGCCAAGGTCTGGGACTTCACCTACAACGCCGCGGACACGACGAAGGTGCAGATGGTGAACGCCATCGCGAGCGACGTGTCGCCCATCGACGCGAACGCGGATGGGTTCCTGGACCGCATCTATGTCGGCGATCTCGGCGGTATCCTCTGGCGCTTCGGCGGCAGCAGCTATTCGTCGGAAATCACCACGTGGGCGGGATCGCTCGTCTTCAAGGCGAAGGCAACCGCCGGGGACACGGACAGGCGAAAGTTCTTCAATCCGCCCGACGTGGTCCAGGAGAGCACCTTCGACGTGGTCCTCACCGGAACCGGTGACCGCGAGCACCCGCTCGCTACTACGCCGATCGATCGGTTCTACTCCATCCGGGACGACAATCCGGGCTCGCCCTACATCGAGACCAACCTCGTGGACCTGACGGACGATCTCCTGCAGACGGGAACGTCGGCGCAGAAGACATCGGTGATGAACGCGCTGGCGACTTCCAAGGGCTACTACATCCGTCTGGTGACGAACCCGTCGGACACGACCGGCCTCGGAGAGAAGATCCTGTCGGCGCCCATCACCTTCAGCAAGGTCGTGGCATTCACGAGCTTCATTCCGAACAACTCGCTCGTGGCCTGCTCGACGGGCGGTGTGGCCCGGCTCTACGCCCTCGACTTCCTGAACGGCATCTCCGTGATCAACTTCGATCAGAGCAACGACTCGGGCGGCACCACGGTCATGGCGCGATCCGATCGCTTCCGGCAGGTGGGTGTCAGCATCGCGTCGTCGGCGGTGATCGCCCTCCGGAAGGGAAAGGCCGTGGCCTACGTAGGCACCGGCGGCGGCGTCGCGATCCAGGACCTCTCCGCCCCTCCGTCGAACGTGATGCTCATCCAGTGGCAGCAGCTCCAGTAGGCGGGCGTGCGTTCAAGGGAGAGTTCAGAGCAACCGATGAAAGGAGCCAGATCATGAAGCAGGCAGTCGTGGCATGGACCCTGGCGCTTGCCCTCGTCGCGGGCGCCGCGGCGCCCGGCCCCTCCGAGGCGGCGGGCGGGAATCGGGGGGCGGCCGGTGGTGCGTCCCAGAGCATCCTGCCCCCCGCCAACGTCGCGGTGACCGAGATGGAGGGCACCGTCATGGAGGTGGGGCCGAAGAGCCTCGTGCTCAACGAGAACACGATCCAGTGGGACGCGACCCTCACGCAGTTTCTCGACCAGAGGGGGTCGCCCCTGCGGGGATCCGGGCTGCAGACAGGCAGCGAAGTTCGGGTCCAGGCCGCCGAGACGACGAACGGCTATGTCGCACTGAGCGTCCGGGTAATGTCCTCGCGCTGAAGTCCGAAGGCGGCTGTGCTGCTGCGGAGGAAGCCAGGCGAGGAGAGGGGGGAGAAGGAGATGGCATCGGACAACAGGGCCCGGCCGCCGCGCCGGGGCGAAACATCGAGCAGGACCCCGGACGTCGGCGCGAACGGCCATCCGGGCGTCTGGATAGCCGTGGGAGCGGTGATTCTGGGCCTGGCGGCCGTCGGGCTTCTCCGCACCCGATCCCAGACGCCGCCCGAGCGCTCGGCGGCTGAAACCCAGGCCGCGGGGGAGAACGTCCGGCCCGGGCTCGCCGAAAACCGTCCACCCGTCATCGATTCCCTGCGGCTCGTCCCCGACAAGCCCGACGCCCGGAGCCGGATCGCGGTCGCGGCCGAGGCCCACGATCCCGACGGCGACGCCATCCGCTACGAGGTTGTCTGGATCCGCAACGGCGCCCGCGTGAAGGCGCTCTCGCGCCAGGTATTTCCCGAGGGTGAGGCGCGGCGCGGCGATCGCATCTGGGCGGAGGTGGTGGCCACCGACGGTGCTCACCAGACGTCCGCGCTCCGCACGCCTGCGGTGACCGTTCAGAACATCCCGCCGGCGGCCACCGAGATCAGGATCGCGCCCGCTCCCCTCGCCATGGGAGAACCCGCGACGGCCGCGGCCTCCGGCGCCGATCCGGACGGCGACGTGATTCGATGGAGATACAAGTGGGTTCTCAACGGGCAGCCCGCGGGCGACGCGGAGGGCTCCGTGTTTCCCGGCGAGCGCATCCATCCGAACGATCGGCTCCGCGTGATCGCCACGCCCTATGACTCGGCCGGGCCCGGCGCCCCGATGGAGAGCGCCGAGGCGACGGTAGGGAATCGTCCTCCCCGCATCGTCTCGAACCCTCCCACGGTGCCCGAGGATTCCAATCTGTCCTATCCCGTGCTCGCGGAGGATCCCGACGGCGATCCCGTCGCGTTCAAGCTCGAGGGGAACGTCCCTGAGGGGATGACCATCTCCCCCGCGGGTCTCCTGACCGCAGACCTAAAGACCATGCACGCCGGACGCTACGAGATTCAGATCACCGCGACGGATTCCCACGGACAGAGCGACATCCAGATCCTCACGATGACGGTGCCCGAGCAGCAGGCAGCCGCCGTCCCGGAGGAAGCGCCCGTCACGACGAAATCCAAGCACAAGAAGACGAAGACCGGCGAGCAGCCGGCGGATGCATCGGCGAAGGAATCCACCTACTCGAGCCCGTAGCGCTTCATCTTGTAGAGCAGCGCGCGATGGCTGATCTCGAGGCTTCGGGCGGCGTGCGTCCTGTTGCCGCCCGTTCGCTCCAGGGCGCGGCGGATCAGATCCTCTTCGATCAGCCGGACGGCGCGCTTGATCGATAGCGAGTCCGCGCCCGTCGCCGCGGGCCCGACGGAAGGCAGTCCGCGAAACGCCCCCTCGTCCACGGTCCCGTCCTCCGAGAGCACGAGAGCGCGCTCGATGGCATTCTCCAGCTCCCGGACGTTGCCCGGCCAGGGCAGCCCCTCGAGGAAGCTCATGGTGCCGGGCGAGATGCGGGCCACGCGCCTCCCCAGCCGCGCGGCGTGCCGCGCGAAGAAGTGCTCGGCGAGGACCGGGATGTCTTCCCGGCGCTCGCGCAGCGGCGGGATCGGGATCCGGATCACGTTCAGACGATAGAAGAGGTCCTCCCGGAAGCGCCCCTCCTCCACGTCCCGATCGAGATCGCGGGATGTCGCGCTGATCACGCGCACGTCCACCGAGACGGTCCGGACGTCCCCCACGCGGCGGATCTCCGAGTCCTGCAGCACGCGTAGAAGCTTCACCTGAAGCGCCACCGGCAGCTCCCCCACCTCGTCCAGGAAGAGCGTGCCGCCGTCGGCCTCCTCGAAGAGCCCCTTCTTGTTCCGGCCCGCGTCCGTGAAGGCCCCCTTCACGTGCCCGAACAGCTCGCTCTCGAGCAGGTTCTCCGGTATGGCTCCGCAGTTGATCGCGACGAAGGGCGCGTCGCGCCGCACGCTCGACTGGTGGATCCCGCGGGCCACGACCTCCTTGCCCGTCCCGCTCTCGCCCGTGATCAGGACCGTGGTCTTGAAGTCGGCCACCTTCTCCGCCGTGCTGAGCACTTCCGCCATGGCGGCGCTGCGGTGCACGACGCTCTCCAGCCCCCAGGCCCGCGCCACTTCCCGTCGCAGCCGCGCGTTCTCGCGGCGCAGCCGCTCGCGCTCCTGTGCCTTGCGCAGCGTCAGCACCAGCTCATCCGATCGGAAGGGCTTGCCGATGTAGTCGGCCGCGCCGCGCTTCACGGCTTCGATCGCGAGGTCCGTGGAGCCGTATGCGGACATCATGATGACGAGGGTGGCGGGGTGGACCCGTTTCACCTCCTCCAGCACCGCGAGCCCGTCGGGGCCCGGCATGCGCACGTCCGTGATCACGATGTCGTAGATCGCATGGGAGAGACGCGCGATGGCATCGGTGCCGCTCGCGGCGGTCTCGATCTCGTAGCCCGCCTGGTGCAATCCGACCGAGAGCGTGCGCCGGAGGTTCTCCTCGTCGTCGACGACCAGCACGCGAGGGGCACTCATGCGGCCTCCCTCCCCGTCGGGAGCCACAGCCGGAACGTGGTCCCCTTCCCCACGTCGCTCTGCACGCGAATCTGCCCCCGCAGGGTCTCGACGATCCCGTGCACCACGGAGAGCCCGAGCCCCGTTCCCCGCCCCGGCGCCTTGGTGGTGAAGAAGGGATCGAAGATCGCGGTGAGATGCCCGGGGGGGATCCCGCATCCGGTGTCGGCCACCCCGATCTCCACGCCCGGGTCCCCCGGCCGGATCTTGCGAAGGCCCTGCCGGGGAAGACGGATATCGGGATCGACCGGGCCGCCCGAGGGCCGCGCCGGTATCGTCTCCTCCGTGTCGAAGGGAGCGTTGCGCGTGGCGATCGTGAGCGTGCCGCCGTCGGGCATGGCGTGGGCCGCGTTCATCACCAGGTTCAGAAGCACCTGCTGGAGGAGCGCCGGATCGGCCTGCACGTGGGAGGCCGCCGGGTCGAGTTCCAGGCGCACCCTCACGGGTCGCAGGTCGGCCATGGGCTGGGCCAGCCGCATCGTCTCGCGAATGGTCTCGTTCACGTCCACCTCACGGAACTCCGTCCGGTGAGGGCGGGAGAAATCAAGCAACCTTCGAAGGATTCCGTGGATCCTCTCGGTTTCCTTCCGGATCTGCTCCATGTATTCGCGGGCCTCCCCCTCCAGGGGACCGCCCGGGAGACCGTTCGGATTCCATCGGTCGCCGCTCGGGTCGAGTAGCGCTTCGCTCCCTCCGGGGCCTGCGGGCGGCGGACCTCCGGTCAACAGAAGGATGTCGGCGAGCCCGAGGATAGCGCTGAGGGGATTCCCGATCTCGTGGGCCAGCCCAGCGGAGAGCCGGCCCACGGAGGCGAGCTTCTCACTCCGGAGGAGGTCCGCCTGCGCCCGGGCCAGCTCACTGTTGGCCCGCTCCAGACGGTGCAACTGATCTTCGACCCGGTCGCGGCTCTCCTTGAGGCGCTCGGCCATGTCGTTGAAGGCGCGCCCGAGGAGCCCGATCTCGTTGGCCCGATCGACGGGCACGCGATGTCCGAGGTCGCCGGAGGCGATGGCCTCC
>JBGPLH010000161.1:0-7381 GCA_041486365.1 Thermodesulfobacteriota bacterium
CGCCGCGGGGATCGCCCCCTGCAGGAATTCTCTCCGGTTCATGCTCATCTCCCTCGAACGACGGCCGTTCTCCGGCCCTGGGCTCGTTCGCCAGGTTTGATGCCGCCGAGCCGGAAGGATTGCGCGTCGGGCGGCGAATTCTGGTTTCTTGCCCGAAGACGAATGTTTGGGAAGGATACCGCGAAATCGATTTCTCGCGAACAAGCCCGCCGGATGACCCCCGGCGGGCTTGGTTCTTGCGACAGGGGTTGCGGGAGAATCGTCGTTGGGCACCGGGGAGGGCAATCCCCCCAGGGACGAGTCTCCAGCCCTCTACTTGAACTTGTCCGAACGCGCGGCCTCGACGATGAGCTGATTGCGCTCCTGCTTCGACAGAAGACCCGTCTGATAGGAGCCCTGTGAAACCGCAGTGACGCAGAGCACGTACAGGCCATGATTCGGCCAGTTGCGCTCCTCGCATATTACCTGGAGTAGCTGTAGGGCGCCGCATCCGCCCTTGTTCACCGCAGCGTGCAACGGTGTCGCCGGACACCGATCCATATCGTTGCCGATGCCGTCACCGTCCACGTCAGGATCGCAGGCATCGCCCGCGCCGTCGCCGTCCACGTCAAACTGATCGGAGTTCGCGACCTCCGGGCAGTCGTCCTCGTCGTTATCCACGAGGTCGCGGTCCTGGTCGATGGAGAGGATCGCCTGATTGAGCGGTGCGCAACGCCCAAATCGGAAGAAATTTTGGACCTGGTTCATGGCCGTGGAGTTGAACACGAAGTACTGCTGGTCGACCGGATTAAAAGTAGGCCATGCGGGCGACGTTGCGGGCATGCCCGTTGCCGCGAAGGAACTCCAGGCCGTCTGCATCTGGGCCGACAGCATCATATCGTTCGCGTCCGGAAAGATGAGGAAATTCGAAAGCAAGTCCAGGTTCCCGAAGACGTAGAACAGCTCCAAGGCATGGAACGTACCGAGGAAGCCGACGCCCGGAGACGTCGTGAAGGGACGCTGGGAGAAGTGATACAAGTACGCGTTATCCCCGGTGCTGCTGAGCGCCCCGGCCGCGTCGAGGGCGGGGCAATTGAAGAACAGATCCCCAAGCATCTGGCGATAGACAAACAAGTCGAGGGGTCCGCCTACACCCGGATAGAGCGGAAGCAGGACGTCCGCGAGAGGATCGCCGAGCGCATCGCGTACGGCCTGTGGGTAGTTCGATTGGACCGCGGCTACAAGATCGATGTCCATCGTGAAGAGCGACATCTCGTCTTCATTGCTGCCGACGATCACGTCACGGCCTCGGGCGCCCACCTCATCGAGCACCAGGAGCGGCCTCTCCTTCAGAACATAGCCGTCGATAGCCGGTGAAAAGCCGCTGCCTTCAATGATGCTGCCGAGCGTTGACTGCAGATCGAGAATCGCTCCCTGTGCTACCCCTCGCAGACACGCGAGGCGATCCATCCCCGGCGTCGTGCAACCGAGCGACTCCGCCGCGGCGGCCCCCTTCTGGACGCCCGTGCTCCCGTCGATCGAAGAGCCGGGCGTCGTTCGCAGCGGCGTTGCAGCCTGGCAGTTACCGCTCTCGATGATCGCGTGCTGGAAAAGCCCTTCGGTGAGCGGCGAAGCGAGCAAAGCGCACACGGCCACCCCGCCGGCCGATTCCCCGAACACGGTGATGTTCTCCGGATCGCCACCGAACGCCGCGGCGTTACTCTTCACCCACTTGATGGCCTCGATCATGTCGAGGATTCCCCAGTTGCCGGCGGACCCATGAGGGTCTTCCTTGGAAAGCTCCTCGGTCGCCAAGAACCCAAGCAGACCGAGCCGGTACTGGATCGTCACGACGACGACGTTTCCACTCTGCGAGAGACGCAGGCTGTTCGAGACCGGCTCGGCGGAACAGCCCGTCACGAAACTGCCACCGTGGATGAAGATCATGACCGGAAGCGTTGGTGAGGGCGGCCAGCTCGATATCGGCGTGGATACATTCAGGGCGAGGCAGTCCTCTTGTCCCGCCGGCTGTCCCACTCCGGCGCCGTTCCCGCACGCTGTCTGGATCAGCGACACGATCTGGGGACACGCCGGAGGGAAGGAGTTCGCAAGCAGCGTGTCAACGTGCGGAGCAGGGAGATGGGGACGGGCGAAACGCAACGCTCCGACCGGAGGCGCCGCGTAGGGAATGCCTTTGAATTGCCATAGACCCGTCGGGGCGTCGAGCGTTCCCTCGACCGGGCCCTCGGTGGTCTCGACCAGCCCCGGTATCTGCGCCGAGGCCGACCCCGCCGCGAGGGCCGCGAACAATGCCAAGACTGACATGAGCCGCCAGGTCATCTTCCGGCCCCTCCATTCGTGACGGGATTCACAATGGAACTCCGCAGGCGCGTACAGCCTGCCGAACTGGGTGCAATCGCCATACCAAGAAGCATCTCGGATCGATATGACCAGGGGTATCCAAAAACTCTTGTCTCTTCGGTGGTTACCGTCGCGAAGGGGCCAAGCGTAGGGCCCCTTTGACGTGGCCTGGGCGGTCACGGAAAAGATTTCCACAGTTTGGGAAGAAAAAGGTCCAATCCCTGCCTCATCGCGGGTTCGCAAGAATTCGGAGGAAGACTCGCCGAAATGGGGTCGATGGGTGTCCTCGAGGTCCCGGAGGGAGAGCCCGAACTCACAAGGCCCCGGCCTCGATCGCGAGCCCCCCCACGCACGATCCGGCTCCAGAGACAAGAGAATCCCCGCTCCTCACACAGGGGCGGGGATTCTCCTGATGAGCATAAGTCAATAAGTCAAGCCTGACCCCGCTATGGGCCGGGGACGAAGCTCTCGCTGCTCTGCGTCTTGTCCGGCGGCACGCTCTTGTTCATCCGGACCCGGTGATGCTCCCCCGTCAGCCAGTCGCCGAGCTGCGTGACGTAGTTGGGGCTGAGGGCGTTGCCCGACGGGCCGCCCGGCATGACGTTGACGCCCTTGATCTTCCCGGAGGTTGGATCGTTGTCGCTGTCGTCCTCGCAGCCGTCGCTGTCATTGTCGTTGGGTCCGCCGACATAGCGCCGGACGGGTCCTCCGCCGAACTTGAAGCTGTTGAGTCCGTCGGCGCGGGCCGAGAATCCCGAGGCGTTGACGACCTCATACCCGCCGTCCCGCGAGAGGCCGGTCAGGCCGGGCGCGAGGTCGACGAATCCGCCGGCCGGCGGGACCGAGAACGAGCTCACGAACGGATGGGTGACTCTTTGGGAAGCGCGTCCGGCCATGCGGAGAATTCCCGACGGGGACGGCCCCTAGCCCCTGCGAGACCGCGTGGTGACTATATTTCCGAACCGACCCGGTCGACCGCGTCCTCGAGTTTCTGGACCGCGGAATCCACGCGCTCCTTGACCTTGTGCCAGGCCGAGCTGCTCGTGGCGCTCAGCCCGTCGAGCTCCCTCTGCGCCGCCTCTCGCTGCTTCAGAAGGTCCGGCAACGCCCGGTCGAGCCGAGCCTTTGAGTCCCGTCCCTTCCGCGTCGCGTCGAGCTTGAGTTGGTGGATCCGGCCGTCGAGCCAGTTCAGCCGTCGCTCGATCCTGCGCTTGTAGTCCTCTTTCCCCTCCTGCGTTCCGGGGTCCGGCCCCTTCCTGTCCGACCCCTCGATCGCCCGGATGACCTTGTCCCGGATCTCGGGGATCGAGATGTCATCCAGGGGGGCGGCCGCGGCGCGTCCACCGGGCCCGCCAGTGAGGATGGACACGCCGACCGAGACGGCGATGATGATCCGAGTGCTTCGTTTCATGATGGACCCCCTTGCCAGGGTTTTCCCGAACGCGCGTTGGCAGGATGAACGATCCCTCCCGCCTACGCCAGGCCTCCGGGGACCTGCGCGGACGCGTGCATCGAAAGGGGGGAGCACGTGCCCGGAGATTGAACATTCGCGGGACTTGATGCCGGGTGTGAAAAGATCAATGCTCATGCCACGAACGGGTTGACGTGAAGCGCAGGAGGGAAAACGTGGGAACGTCCGTGCGACCTGGTGTCCATCTCGCGGAAACCGAGGACGAGAGGCGCGCCGTCTATCATCTGCGCTATGACGTCTACGTGGAGGAGATGGGGCGCTACCGTGCCACCGCCGACCACGCGAATCGCCTCCTGGTGGAGCCGGAAGACGAGACCGGCCGGATCTTCTACTACGCCACCGAGGACGGCGAGGTCGTGGGCACCCTGCGCATCTCCTGGGGCGGGGACGGTCCGTTTTCCCGCCGGCAGATCGAGCAGTACGATCTCGAGCCCTTTCTCGAGGAAGTTCCGGCCGAGGCGATCTCCGTGGGTGAGCGCGGTATGGTCGTCCGTCGCCTGCGGGGCGGCGACGTGCTCCAGCAGATGGGGCGCGAGACGCTGCGCTTCGCCAACGACCGGCGTATCCAGCTCTGCTTCGGCGCCTGCGAGCCACACCTGCTGAACCTCTACCTGGGAACCGGCCAGCGCACCCATTCCAGGCGAAACATCAACAGCCCCGAGGCTGGCTATCTCATCCCGCTCGTTTTCGTGCCCGAGGACATCGCCTATCTGAAGAGCATCGGCTCTCCGAATCTCGAGTTCCTTCGGGACTTCGGCGCCGACGCCCGCGTGCCGGCCTGCGTCGCCCGGATCATGGCCGGGGGTAGTTCTGTGATGAGCCGCCGGCTGACCTCCTCGGGCGAGTACTGGGCCAACGTCTACGGCGCCTTGAGCGAGTTCGAGGAGAACCGCATCTCCGCCCTCGACGGGATGACGGAGGAGGAGGCGCAGCGCTGCCTCGGCAACAGCACCATCATCGAGTGCGGCGCCGGGGATCGCGTGCTGAAGAAGGGCGGGGTCGCCCGGAACATGTTCGTCGTCCTCGACGGCACCCTCGAGGTGCGGGACGGGGAAACCTTCGTGAACGTGCTGCGCCCGGGCGACGTGTTCGGCGAGATGGCCTTCCTTCTGGAGCGGCCGCGCTCGATGGACGTGTACGCGGTCACGAACGGCGTCCGCATACTCAGCCTGAGCGAGAGCACGCTCCGCAAGATGATCGAGAATGATGCGGCGGGAACCGCTCATCTGCTCCTGAACATTTCGAAGATGCTGTGTCTCCGGCTCCTGAAGAACGTTTGACGGGAACCGGTTCCGCCGTGGAAAGGGCGAGGGTGATCGACGCATGACGGCTGCCGGCGCGAAAGCGAGCTCCTCGGGGCGGTTCCTCGATGTGGGCGACGCCCGCATCCACTACCGGGTCACGGGACCCAGGGGAGGCGAGCCGGTCGTGCTGATCATGGGGCTCGGGTGGGATATGAGCGGCTGGGATCCGACGCTGCCCTACCTCGAGGGGTATCGTCTGCTGCGTCTGGACAACCGCGGCGCCGGCCTCTCCGATGCTCCTGACAGGCCGTACTCGATCGCGCAGATGGCTCGCGACACGATCCGGGTCATGGATGCCGCCGGCATGTCCGCGGCACACGTGTACGGCGCCTCGCTCGGGAGCATGATCGCCCAGGAGATCGCATTCAGTCACCCGGGCCGGGTGCGATCGCTCATTCTCGGGTGCCCGAGCCCGGGGGTGATCTCGATCCCGGGCGCTCCCGGTATCCTCCGCCTGATGCTGACCCGCAACCGGTACACGCACGAGGAGGCCATCCGGAAGGCCGCCCCCTACCTCTTCCACCGCGCGCTGCAGCAGAGCCCGGAGGTGATCGAGGAGGCTTTGCAGCGGCGGCTGGCGATGCCGATCAATCCCGTGGGCTATCGCCGACAGCTTCAGGCCTCGCTGCGATGGAGCAGCCTCAGCCGCCTGCCTCGGCTTCGCGTGCCGACGCTGATCCTCCACGGCGATCACGACCGGCTCGTCCCGCCCATCAACGGGCGGCTCATATCGCTTCTCGTCCCGGGCGCCCGCTTTCACAGCATCCGGGGCGCGGGGCACGTGTACGGCACCGACGCGCCCGGCGAGGCGGCGAGGGTCGTCGTGGATTTCATCCGGGATCAGGCGGGTGGTTTCAGGGAGGACACACGAGCACTCCCCTGAGCTTCACCGCTCTTGACGCCCCGTTCGCCCGGGCGCACGATGTGCGCCATCTCATCTCCAAAACGCTCAGCAAAAGTCAATAAGTCAAGCCTGACCCCAATCCATGACCCCAATCCAATGAAGGAGGGCGCGACATGGCGGTGCGTAAGGTGAGCTACGTGGTCCTCAAGGTGCGGAACCGCGCGGGCACGGCGGCGCAAGTGCTCGGGGCGCTCGCGCAGGGCAAGGTCAACCTGCTTGCCTTCACCGGCTTTCCCGGCGCGGGAGGCAAGTCGCAGCTGGATGTAGTGACGGGCGATCTGGCGGGCGTGCGCCGGGTGGCGAAAAAGCAGGGCTGGAAGCTCGGCGCGACGAAGCGCGGCTTCGTTGCTCAGGGGAAGGACCGCGTGGGCGCCGTTCATCGCCAGATCAAGGGCCTGGCGAAGCGAGGGATCAACCTGACGGCGGTGGACGCGGTTTCCGCGGGCCGTGGCCGGTTCGGGATGATCCTCTGGGTGAAACCCGGGGACTACGCGCGCGCGGCGCGCGCCTTGAAGGCGAAGTAGGGCGGCAGGCTCGTCGTCACCGGGTTCCCGGGGCGAAGGCGGCTCACGCCAGGGATGCCGGCGCGAGACGTCTGATTCGTTTGAGCGCGGTCCTTGCCGCGTGGTATCCGCACATCCCGTGCACGCCGCCGCCTGGAGGCGTCGACGCCGAGCAGATAAGGATGCGGGGATTCGGCGTTGTGTAGGGATTGATGCGCGCGACGGGCCGGGTGAAGAGCTGGAACAGGTCCGCCACGCCGCCGGTGATCGCGCCGCCCACGTAGTTCGGGTTGAGGCGCTCGAAATCAGCCGGGCCAAGGACGTGCCGGGCCAGGATCCGATCCTTGAAGCCGGGCGCGAAGCGCTCCACCTGGTTCTCGATGGTCTGGGTCATGTCCACGGTGGAGCCGCCGGGCACGTGGCAGTAGGCGTAGCCCGTGTGCTTGCCCTCCGGCGCCCGCGACGGATCGAATTGACTCTGCTGGCAGAGCAGGACGAAGGGTCGTTCCGGATGCTCCCCGCGCCAGACAGCCGCCTCCCCGGCGGCGATCTCCTCCAGGGTTCCCCCGAGATGGACGGTGGAGGCCTTGAGACACTGGGGATCCTTCCACGGGATGGGACCATCTAGCGCCCAGTCGAGCTTGAAAGCACCCGGGCCGTAGCGGTACCGACCGATGCGCTCGAGGTAGCGGCGCGGCAGGACGGAGCCCGCGATGTCTGCGAGCTGGTTCGGGCTCGTGTCGAACAGATACACGCGGGCAGGCGGAAGCTGCCCCGTCGAAGTGACGCGAACGCCGGTCCGGATCTGACCTCCGAGCTTTCCGAGGCATGCGGACAGGGCCCGGGGGATCCCCTGCGA
>JBGPLH010000162.1:0-7359 GCA_041486365.1 Thermodesulfobacteriota bacterium
CCGCGCCGGCAGCGTGGACTGCGCCTCGGTGAGGCCCGGCCCGGAGGGCAGGCCGAACCAGGCCGGCTTCTGGATCCAGGCCAGGTTCAAGGCGAGGAGCAGGCCGCCGCCCAGGTAGCCGAGGGCGTAGCCCGTCGTCGAGACGCGGTCCATCTCGTCCCGGCGCGCCACATGGGGCAGGAGCGCGTCGTAGAAGACGAAGCTCCCCGCCACGCCGATGTTCGCAAGCACGAAGAGCGCCGCCGCCAGGCGCCAGTCGCCCCGGTGGATGAAGAACATGAGCCCCGTCGACAGGATGCCCACCGCCATGAAGAGGCCCAGGAGCTTCTTCTTGATCCCCGCCGCGTCGGCGAGCGCCCCCAACAGGGGCGACGCGACGGCGACGAAGACGAGGCTCACCGTGGTCGCGATCGCAAAGCGCTGGGTGGCGAGCGCGGGCGGGACTCCCGCGGAGGCCACCTTCGAGAAGTAGATGGGGAACACCGCGCCGATGATGGTCGTCACCATCGCGGAGTTCGCCCAGTCGTACATCGCCCAGGCGCGCAGCTCGGGGCGATGGAGCGCGATCCGCTCGAGGAATCGGGGAATTCGATCCGTCATGGGACTCCCATGATAAAGGGGTCGCGGCAAAGATGGTACACTGCGGCCCGTTGCGCCCCCCCGCCCCCCGCGTCCCGCGAGCGCCGGACGATCGAACTTCCCGACGGAAAGGCCACCGCCATGAGCCATCGCCGATTGGTTGCGCTCGTCGTTCTCCTTTTGCTCTGCGTCCCCCTCCCTGCCTGCTCGAAGCCCGCGCCGCGCGGGCCCTGCTCGGACGCCGGGCCGGTGCCGACGATCTGCGGCTTCGAGAACCCGGAGGACAGCGAGTGGGTGCCGGGCGCCGGACTGCTCATCGTGAGCAACATGCGCTTGTGGAACGTGAAGATCCCCGGCGGCGGGTTCCTCTCGGCCCGGGAGCCCGGATCGAAGGAGGTCTGGAAGATCTGGCCGGCGGGAGTCCCGGACGACGTCGCGCCGGAGCCCGGATGGGGCGATCCCTCCTGCCCCGGTCCGATAGACCCGAAGGCGTTCTTCAACCACGGCCTCACCTCCCTCCCGCGCGGCGACGGCGCGATCCTCTACGTGGTCGGGCATCGAGATATGAAAGGGGAAGGAAGAGAGGCGGTGGAGGTCTTCCGTCTCCAGGGCCGGGGGAAGGAAGCGCGCGTCTCGTGGAAAGCCTGCATCCCGACGGAGGGCGGCATCCAGGCGAACGACGTGGCCGTGGCGCCCGATGCCGAGGTGATCGTGTCGAACTACGAGCCCTCGGGCTCGAAATGGCACACGATCCGCTCGGTGATGCTGGGGCAGAAGACAGGCGACGTGATGGGGTGGAAGGCGGAGCGCGGCTGGCGCCACGTGCCGGACACGGCGGCGCGCCAGCCCAACGGGGTGGCCGTCTCGCCGAGCGGGGAGTGGATCTACTACGCGGAGATGGGCTCGGGGCTCGTGCACCGGATCTCGAGCGACGGCTCGCCGCCGCACACGACGGTGACGGTGGGCGGCAATCCGGACAACATCTCATGGTCCCCGCGCGGCACGCTTCTGGTGGCGACCCACACCGGCGGCGCGCGATTCATGGGTTGCGCGTACGGCCGGCTCCCGTGCAGGACGTCCTGGGAGGTGCACGAGATCGATCCAGAGAAGATGACCGAGACACGAATCATCGCACACGACGGGTCCGCCCTCGGCGCGGTGGCCTCCGCGACGGAGGCGCAGGGCGCGATCTATCTCGGCAGCGTCTTCGACGACCGGATCGGCGCCGTCCCGGCCCCGGCCCCGTGATCCGCCGTGCACTTCCCTGGCTCCTGATCGCTCTACTCGCCGCGCTTGCGTGGGTGAACGCGCTCGACAACGCGCCCGTCTGGGACGATCGCATTTACATCCTCGACAACGTGGCGGTGCGCGACGCGCGCTGGGGCGAGATCCTCGGGCGGCCCACGGGGGATTACTACCGGCCCGTCGTCTTCGCGAGCTTCGCGATCGCGGGAGGCGGCGATCCCGCGCGCTTCCCGGCGCAGATCGCCGCCAACATCGCGATCCACATCCTCTGCGCCTGGCTCTTCCTCGCCGCCCTGTTGGCCTTCGGCGCGACGCGCGGGGCGGCGCTCGCCGCCGCCCTCGTCTTCGCGCTGCATCCGGTCCAGACGGAAGCGGTGACCTACGTCTCCGGGCGGACCGATCTGCTGGCCGCGCTCTTCTCCTTCGCCGCGCTCCTCCTTCACGCCCTCGCGCGGGGATGGACCGGAAGGGCGCCGCGGCCCGCGCTCGTGGCCGGCGCGGTCGCCTGTTACGCCCTCGCGATCGGATCGAAGGAGTCATCGCTGCTCCTTCCCGGCGCGCTCTTCGCGGGAGACCTCCTCTTCTCGCGCCGGACGGGACGCGGAGCCCCGAAGGACGCCGCCGCCCTGTTGGCCCGCATGCTCCCCTACGCCCTCGTCCTGGCGGGCTACGGGGCCTGGCGCGCGCATCTCGGCGGGGGAACGGTCTCGATCCCCGATCCGGAGACGATGGGGCGAACCCTTCCGGCGGCGCTCTCGGCGGTGGGCGAATACGCGCGACTGTCCCTCTTCCCGGTGAACCTGCACCTAGAGCGCTTCGTCTCCGCCTCCGTCCCGCCCCTGATCGCGGGGGCCGCATTCCTGGCCGCGGCGCTGCTCGCGCTCGCGCGGGGCGCGGGCGCGACCCGCTTCTGGATCCTGTGGGCCGCGATCGCCTACCTGCCCGCCGCGAACCTGATCCCCGTCTACCCCGGTTTAACCTCGGGGACGATCTTCGCCCCCGAGCACTTCCTTTACCTGCCGCTCACGGGGATCCTCGCGGCCTGCGCTCCCGCGATCGCGCGGGACGTCCCTCGCAGGGTGGCGATCCCGCTCCTCGTCGGGGTGCTCGCCTGTTTCTCGCTCCTCGTGCACGATCGCAATCGCGACTGGCGCGATGAGGAGACGCTCTTCCGCCACACGCTGCACTTCACGCCTGGGAGCGCGAGGGTGCGTCTCAACCTCGGCAATCTTCTCCTGGCCCGCGGCGATGCGCGGAGTGCGGAGGCGCAGTACGCGGAGGGCGCGCGCCGCCAGCCGGAGGACGTCGGCCTGCTGCTCAACCTCGGGATCGCCCGGATGCGACTCGGCCATCTTGGGGACGCGGAGAAGGCGCTGCGCCGCGCGACGGAGATCGCTCCCGGCGACGCGCGGGCCTGGGCGACGCTGGGAGCGCTCCACGGGAACGCGGGACGTCCGGACGATGCGCGGCGGGCCTTCGGACGGGCGCTCGCGATCGATCCTGCGAACGCGGACGCCCAGCATGGCATGATCATCTTGAACCGCATTCAAAAATAAGGGCCTGCACAGATTAATGTGTCAAGCTTTTCCTATTTTGGAGAAACTTTTTCTGAGATATCGGTCAGGGTTCCCAGGATGACGCGCCGCGAGAAGAAAAATGAGACGGAGTCGTTGAGGAATCTTTTGGCCCCAGAAGATTCCTCTGGGGCATGGTTCTTGCGTTCCGAACGGTCAGAGGTTTTGACTTCTGGGCCATACCCGGTGTCGCGGGCCTGATCATCGGGAGACGCAGATCCCACCGAGCTCTTCCTCCCGACGCTTCACCCCGTCTCGGTACGGCCGGGCAGCTATAGGCCGTTCGCTCCACCGAGCACAGCCCCCGTAGTCAAAGCCGGACCGGGAAGCCACGGATACGATCCTGTGCGCCGCGAAATGGCGGCGAGCGCATTCCGTCCTCGGGCCCGGCACCCTCACAGACGCGCCAACCCGCATCCCCCCGCGGCCACACGTGTCCCGGAGGGTCGGATGTGCGCTTCGTTCCAACGGGTAGTGGGGTTCGCTTCAGAACACCTAAGGAGGGGAATATGAAACGCTCAGTGACCCTGGCACTGCTCCTGTGCCTCGGATTCGCATTGGCGCCGGCGGCACAGGCGGCGGTGACGGTCCGGGAGCCGGCCTACGGGATTCCACACATCTATGGCACCACGGACGTCGACCTGATGACCGAGTACGGCCGTCAGGTGGCCAAGGATCGCCTCGGCCAGTTCGTGCTTCTCACGCGCGCCTCCCGGGGAACCCTCGCCCAGATGGGCCTGGGGTCGGCCGCGGGTGACGGCAACACCCGCTCGACGCAGTACAGCTCCAAGGAGCTGAACGACATGTTCGCGAAGTACCCCGCCGGCGTGCAGGCCGAGATCGACGCCTACATCGCCGGGGTGAACACCGAGATCTACACCGTGCTTTCGGGACCCGTCACCTCCATGCCGGTGGAAGTGGGAACGGCGGTGCTGCTGGGTCTCGGGGCCAATCTCTTCGGGAACGCCACCAACATCTCCGACCAGGTGGATCCGGGCTACTCTCCCACCACCCAGTTCACCCGGGAGCTCTCGGTCGCGAACACCGTCCTCCAGACCCGCAACTTCGGATCCTCCAGCGCCTTCGGGAACGAGATCTCGAACCAGACAGCGCTCAACGCGCTGATCGTGAAGTTCGGCGTCTCCACGGGAACGGCGATCTGGAACGATCTCTTCTTCACGAACGATCCCCTGGCGCCGGTCTCGGTGCCGGATCCCACCACGCCGGGCTTCGGTGGTCCCCTGGCCAAGGCGCCGCTGTCCCGCGGCACCCTGTTCGCAGCGGCCACCAAGCCGCTGTCGACCCTGCTGGCGGCCGTGAGGCCGGCGACGCGCGACGCGGATGGGCTCGGGGCGATGCTGGCCTCGACCTTCTTGCCGACCGGCGACAAGGAGATCGTCGTGGCGCCGGTGGACGCCAGCCTGGCCAGGCAGAAGATGATCCCGACCTACGAATACACGGCGATCCTCGCCGAGCAGGAGAAGGTAGCCAAGGATCGCGAGGCCAACGCGCGCAAGTACGGCGCATGGCCGGCCATGGGCTCCTACATGTGGGAGATGGCGGGCGCCCGGAGCAAGAACGGCGAGCCCTGGCTCGGCGGCTTCCCCCAGACGGGGATCCAGACGCCGTCGATCATGCACGGTGTGGAGCTGTCCAGCGGCCAGGGGCCCAAGCCCATCCAGGCCGTGGGCATGGCCTTCGTGGGGGCCGGCGCGGTGCTGATCGGGCACACGCCGAACGTGGCGTTCACCACCACCACCGCTGCGCTCAAGAACACGAGCATCGTGGCGGAGCAGGTCGTCAACGAGAACACCGACAACGCGCGCTACAACGACGAGGGTACGCCCACGGTGATGGCCAAGCGCAACGAAACCATCAACCAGCTGGGCCCCCCTCCGATCGTGCGGACCTTCTTCCGTACGCACGTGCGCCAGAGCAACGGCGGCAGCCGCCCGGTGACCTCTTTCCTGGGTGACCGGGTCGCCACGGCCGCGGCAGGATCGAACGCCACCACGATCGTCACGACCGGGCTCACGGGGTCCACCTACGTGGGTGGCTACGTGCTGCTCACGGACCGCGCGGGCGCCGGGCAGATCCGGCCTATCACGGCCCAGGGCGGATCCACCACACTCACCGTCGCGCCGGCCTTCACCGTGGCGCCGGTGGGCGCGCAGACCACCTTCACGGCCGTGAAGCCGGGCAACACGATCATTGCCACGGCGGTGGAGTTCTCCTTCTGGCGCGAGGAGACCGACAGCGCCTACGGGTTCGGGCTGCTCCAGCGGGCCCAGAACGTCATGGACGTGCGGCGGGCGATCCGCTGGATCACCACGACGCACAACTTCAATGCCGTGGACAATCAGAACTGGAACGGCGTCGGCGTGAACCTTGGCGCCAAGGGGAACATCGGGTACTGGTCGGCGGGCTTCTCGCCCGTTCGCCAGAGCGGCGATCCGCGTCTGCCCATCGACGGGACCGCGGCCAACCCGCTCGTGGTGTTCGGCGGCACGGTGACCGGCGCCGGGGCGAACAGCCTTGCAGACGCCTCGGCTCCCTTCAGCAGCGATCTTTCGCCGGAGCCGGTGAACTTCGCCTACGACAACCCGGGGAACGCGGGGTCGGAGTACATCGTCGTTATCTCTGGAGGCACGGGACACCGGCAGTCGAGGCGGATCGCGAGCAACACCGCCACGACGCTGACCCTCGAGGAGGACTGGGGGGTCCCGCCCGCCGTGGGGGACACCTACGAGGTGATGGAGGTCATCGCCACCCCGGAGGCGATCAACACGACCCAGGGTTACTCGTCCAACTGGAACGGGAAGGCGAGCGTGGCCACCGTCACCGTGACGGGGCGCGAGTACCGCAGCAGCTTCATCCTCGAGCGGCTGTCCCTGGAGCCCACGGCCGATCGTGACTTCAGCCGCCAGCTCAACAAGGACTTGGCGGGCCTGGACGGCGACGGCAAGCGGGGCCGGTACCTGCTGCCGAGGCTCCGGCAGGCGGTGAACGCTCTGGGCGGGCTGACCCCCGCCGAGGACGCCACCCTCAGTGCGCTGGAGGCCAACAACGCCTTCCCCATCGACAGCCGGAGGTTCATCGATCCGCTGACCGCCACGACCCAGACCCGGGAGAACGACTTCCTGCAGAACTGGTTCGATCGGCTCGCCACCACCATCTTCGGTGACGAGCTGTCGCTGACGGGCGTGGCCGTTCCCGGCGGTAACGCGGGACGCGCCGCGGCCGTCACCCACGCCGTGGACACGGCGGCGGGCGACGTCCCCGGGAGCCTCACCCTGAGCCAGGACTACTTCAACGGCGCCGACTGGCGTGCGGTGTTTATCAGTGACTTCAAGGCGACCAACACCGCCCTGGGAGGCATCCAGGCCCCCGTGGCGCGAGGCGTCTCGACCTACGCGAACGGCTTCGGGTACTCCTATCCCACGACACCGCTGGGGAACCGGGGGACCTACGAGCAGATCGTGCAGGTCGGGAAGGCAAGCGGACAGTGCCCCGGGACCAAGGGGGAGATGATGTTCCCGCTCGGCCAGAGCGGATTCGTTCCCTCCAGCGGCGCCCCCTTCGGCTTCAATTTCGCCGGAAGGGATCCGAACACCCAGACGCTGCACCCGATCTGGCGTGACTGGCGCTTCATCCCGATGCTCCTGTCGGGAGCGGGCCTGGCCACGAACAACGGCGATCAGGACGGGAACGGCATTCTCGACTCCTGGGAGTGCTGGCATTTCAAGAAGACCGGCGTGAACGCCACGAGCAAGCAGAACGGACCGGGTGACCCGGATGGCGATCGGCTCTCCAACCTCGAGGAGTACCAGGCGGGGACGGATCCGAACGACAGCGACACCGACGACGACGGCGTGGTCGATGGCTTCGACGCGGAGCCGCAGGACCGGCTGCTGTCCAATCCGAGGACGCCCACCGTGGCCCCCACCTCCGACAAGGGGCG
>JBGPLH010000163.1:0-7354 GCA_041486365.1 Thermodesulfobacteriota bacterium
AGCATCCGGCGCTCTTCCCGCGCTCCGAACCCCGGCACCCCCGCGTTGATCACGTCGGCCTTGACGCCCCGGGCGCGCAGCCGGCGCTCCAGTTGCGCCGGGAAGCTCTCACCCTGGTCCACTCCGTAGCCGAAGGTGTAGGAGTCGCCCAGGATGGCCACCCGCAGGCCTCCCTGCAGGCCGTCGTCGCGGAAGCCAACGGACCGGCCCTCTCCCGTGGTCCGAACCCGCACCGGGCGCTCGAGCAAGGGGATCGTGAGCCGCGCATCGACACCGGGGCGAAGGACGATTCCCACGTCGGGATCGAACCGGTACAGGCGCAACCGGGCCAGCATCTCGACGCCTCCCGGGATCGTGGAAGGAAAGATCCGCCAGAACGCCTCGGCCGCGAAAACGAACAGGAGCACCGACAACAGAGCCAGCAGCAAGCTTCTGGTCCCTTTCACCGCATGACCCTCTCCTGGACGAACGGACACCGGGCCGCGAGCCTTGCAGCGGTCAGGGGAACGTGTATGCTCGCCCCGTGAACCCTCGGGACGACGGCGCTTCGCAGCAATCCCGCGGCGCCCCGCCGCCCGGCCCCTTTTCCGCCGCGCGAGACTGGCTCGTGAGCGCGAAAGACGTCGCGCTCTCGCTGGAGCACCTCCGTCTTCCTCTCGCATTGCTGTTCGTGCTCACCGTGCTGGGCACGGCCGGCTACTGCCTGCTGCTGTCCGTCGATCCGATCGACGGCTTCTACCAGGCCGTCACCACGCTCTCCACGGTCGGCTTCCGGGAGATCAAGCCCTTCGATCACGGGACCAAGATCTTCACGATCCTGCTGATCCTCGTGGGAGTGGGGACCGTTTTCTACACCATCACCCTCCTCGCCGCCACCGTGGTGGAGGGCGACCTGCGTCGGCGATTCCGCCGGAGAGTCATGATGCGCCGCATCGAAGGACTGGAGAAGCACTACGTGATCTGCGGCTTCGGCCGGGTGGGGGAATCCATCGCCCGCGAGTTCCTGGAGCGGCGCGAGGACTTCGTGGTGATCGACGCAGCCCAGGAGGCCGTGGAACGCGCGGAGGCGCTGGGCTGCCTCGTCGTCCGCGGAGACGCCGCCGCAGAGGACGCGTTGCGCTCTGCCGGGGTGGACCGGGCGCGCTCCCTGCTGGCCGCCACGGACTCCGACCCGACGAACATCTATATCACCCTCACCGCGAAGAGCGTGAACCCCTCCCTCTACGTGATCGCGCGGTCGGCCGGCGCCATCAGCGAGGAGAAACTCCGCCTCGCGGGCGCCGACCGCGTCGTCTCGCCCTATGCCATCGGCGGCCGGCGCATGGTGCTGAGCGCGCTCCAGCCGATGATCACCGACTTCATCGATGTCCTGGCGGCCGGCCGTCACGGGGACTTGATCCTCGCGGAGCTGGAGGTCTGCGCCGGATCCTCGCTCGAGGGCTCGGCGCTCGCGGACGCCTTCACCGAGGCGCCCTCGACCAAGGTGCTGGGCGTACGCAAGAGCGAGGGTGGTCTCGTCGTGGGGCCCGGCGGCGGCGAGGTCCTGCGCGCGGGCGACATCGTGATCGTGCTGGCCGACGAGACCGAGATCGAGCGCCTGGACACGCGCCGGTGGCGCCGCTGAGCGATTCCTTCAGAGGGACAGCCGCCTGAGCCGAAGCGCGTTGAAGATCACCGACACCGAGGACAGGCTCATCGCCGCGCTGGCCAGCACGGGGCTCAGCAGTATCCCGAAGAACGGGTAGAGCGCGCCCGCCGCGATCGGCACGCCGAGCGTGTTGTACACGAAGGCGAAGAAGAGGTTCTCGCGGATGTTGCGCATCGTGCCCCGCGAGAGCCGCCGCGCTTTCGCCACCCCCCGGAGATCCCCCTTCACGAGCGTCACGCCCGCCGATTCCATCGCCACGTCGGTCCCTGTCCCCATGGCGATTCCCACCTGCGCCTGGGCCAGCGCGGGCGCGTCGTTGATCCCGTCGCCGGCCATCGCGACGATCCGTCCCTCCGCCTGCAGGTGCCTTATGGCCTCGATCTTCTGATCGGGAAGCACCTCCGCCCTCACGTCGTCGATGCCGAGCCGCCGCGCCACCGCCTCCGCCGTGGTCCGGCTGTCGCCCGTCACCATCACGATCCGCACCCCTTCCTCCCGCAGGATCCGGATCGCCTCCGGGGTCGACGGCTTCACCGGATCGGACACGCCGAGCAGGCCCGCGGCGCGGCCGTCGATGGAGACGAACATCACGCTCTGCCCCTCCGCCCGGAGCCGCTCCGCGTCCGCGAAGAGCGGGGTCGCGTTCGCGCCCTCCTCCTCCAGCAGCGTGGCGGTGCCCAGCGCGACGGCGCGCCCCTCCACGCTCCCCCGCACACCCTTCCCCGTGATCGAGCGGAAGCCGGAGGCCTCCGGCAGGGCGAGATTCCGTTCCCGCGCAGCCGCGACCACCGCGGCGGCCAGGGGGTGCTCGCTCCCGCGCTCCAGACCCGCGGCGAGCCGCAGGAGATCGGCCACCGCGATTCCCGGCGAAGCGATCGCGGCGGTGAGACGTGGCTTCCCCTCCGTGAGCGTCCCCGTCTTGTCCACCAGGAGCGTGTCGACCTTCTCGAGGATCTCGAGCGCCTCCGCGTTCCGGATCAGCACGCCCATGGTCGCGCCGCGGCCCGTGCCCACCATGATCGACATGGGCGTTGCGAGGCCCAGCGCGCAGGGACATGCGATGATCAGCACGGCCACGGCGTTGACCAGTGCGTGGGCCACGCGGGGCTCCGGGCCGAAGAGCCACCAGACCATGAACGTGATGGCAGCGGCGGCCATCACCGCGGGGACGAACCAGCCCGTCACGCGATCGGCGAGCCGCTGGATCGGCGCGCGGCTACGCTGCGCCTCGCTCACCATGCGGACGATCCGCGCGAGGAGCGTGTCGCTCCCCACCTTCTCGGCCTCCATGATCAGGGCGCCCGTCCCGTTGATCGTGGCGCCGGTCACCGGATCGCCGGCGCCCTTCTCCACGGGGATCGGCTCCCCCGTCACCATCGACTCGTCCACGGCGCTCGCGCCCTCGAGCACGACGCCGTCTACGGGGATCTTCTCGCCCGGACGCACGCGGAGCCGGTCGCCCGGTCGGACCTGTTCGAGCGGGACGTCCGCGTCCGCCCCGTCCTCCCCGATCCGCCGCGCCGTCGTCGGCGCGAGCCCCAGCAGCGCGCGAATTGCTCCGCCCGTGCGGCTGCGCGCGCGCAGCTCCAGGACCTGTCCGAGCAGCACCAGCACGGTGATCACCGCGGCGGCCTCGAAGTAGACCTCCACCCGGCCGTGGTGGCCGCGGAAGGATGCGGGGAACGCGCCCGGGAAGAGCGTTGCGATCACGCTGTAACCCCACGCCGCGCCCACGCCCATCGCGATGAGCGTGAACATGTTCGTGTGGCGGCTCTTGAGGGCCGTCCATGCGCGCTCGAAGAAGGGCCCTCCCGCCCAGAGCACGACCGGGGTCGAGAGGAGAAGCTGGATCCAGACCGACAGGCGCGGCGCGACGAACCGATCGATCGGCAGGCCCGGGATCATCCCGGCGTTCGACAGGAGAAAGACGGGGACGGCCATTGCGAGGCCTATCCGGAAGCGGCGTTCCATGTCGAGGAGCTCGCGCGAGACCTCCTCCCCGAGCGCGACCGTCCGCGGCTCGAGCGCCATGCCGCAGATCGGGCACGCGCCCGGCGCGTCGCGCACGACCTCCGGATGCATCGGGCAGGTATATTCGGCCGCTGCGGGACGCACGGGGGGGACGGCGGGCAGGGGGTTCTCGGGGATGAGCACCGGCTCGGCACGGGAAAGGATCGCGGCGGGATCGCGCTCGAAGGCGTTCCGGCAGCCCGCGCTGCAGAAGTGGTACGTCGTCCCCTCGTGCGTGAGCGATGCGGCCGCGCGCGAAGGGTCCACCGTCATGCCGCAGACGGGATCCCGCGCGGCCGGTGGCCCGGTCCCGTGACGCTCCCCCCGCGCGTGAGCGGAATGCCTTTCCTGCTCCATGAGGCGCTTTCCTCGAATGAAAGGCCGTGAACCCGGTCGCAGCCCGCGCCGTTTCGACGCCGTGCTCGCGGAGGGAGCGTCGGGATGGTAAAACTTTACCCCGCCCCCTGCCAACGCCCCGGCCTCCGCTCGCGCGAAGGCACTGCCGGGGCCGGCGAATCGAAAGGAGACGAACACATGAAAAGGTCACCTGCCGTCGCAGCCCTCCTGGTCGCGGCGTTTCTCGGATCGGGCGCGCTGCTCGCCGCCCTGGCCGCCCCAGCCTCGGGCACGGGCGCCCCGGCCAAGGCCCCCTGCTGCGCCGACAAGAGCGGCGCGCGCAAGCACGCCTGCTCCGACAAGCAGGGCTGCGCAGACAAGGATGGCCGCTGCCGCGATCACATGGGGATGAACCCCGAGATGGCCGCGAAGATGACGGAGATGGACAAGCACATGGACGAGCTCGCGGCGAAGATGAACAGCGCGAAGGGCGACGAGAAGGTCGACGCCATGGCCGCACTGCTCAACGAGATGCTCGCCCGGCACAAGACGATGGGCGACATGATGCGCGCCCACCACGAGGGGATGTGCGGCGAGGCGGCGGCGGGAGAGGACAAGAAGGAAGAGAAACCGAAGAGCCTCCTCGGCGAGCCGGGGCAGAGCCGGTAGCCGGTTCCCCCTCCACCACGTAGCGCGACGGCCGGCGGGCGATCCGCCGGCCGTTGCTTCATGGCCCGAAGAAGTCCTTGCCGTGCTCCTTCAGGAACGCGTCGCCCGCCTCGTTCCCCCACCGGACCGCCCGCGCCACCTTCGACACGCTCCAGGAGTACTTGGAGAGGCCCAGCTCCCGCGACGGACGAAGCACCACGAGCCGTCCCGATCGACGGGCTTCCCGGACCGCCTCGCTCTCGCCCTCGTTGAAGAAGGACTCGCGCACGATTCCCTGCGGGTTGCTCACGAGAGCGAGCACGCGATCGCATCCGCGCTCGAAGAGGGACATGACGGGGTTCTTGTCCACGAAGCCGCCGTCCACGTAGTGCGTCCCGTTGATGCGCGCGCGGACCGGGTAGAGGACGGGGATCCGCCCGCTGGCGTACAGCACCTCCCGCAGGTTCTCGCGCATCTCGGGCTCGCGGCTGCTGAAGACCACGCCCTCCAGCGGCGGGAGTGGCAGATCGCGGCCGCGGACCCGGGCGAGCCGCCGCGAAAGCGGATAGCGGAGCAGCGCCCCCTCCGTCCACGCGCCCGTGTGCCAGTCGTCTCCCACGAGGCGCGTGCAGACGACGAGGAACTCCATGGACGATCCGGTGATCGTGCGGGCGACGCCCGGAGCGAGCCCGCGATCGAGGGCACGGCTGAAGATGCGGCTCATGTTGAAGATCGATCCGCCGTTCGCTGTCCGCGATTCACGCCGGAAGTCCACGAGCGGCATCGACGCGAGGCCGATCCAGTTCTCCTCGAGCAGATCGGGCCGCCCCGCGATAAACCCCGCGCCGTTGCAGGCGCCGGAGGAGGAGCCGGCCACGAGATCCGGACGGATCCCGCGTCGCAGGAATGACTGCAATACCCCCGCGATGAAGGCGCCGCGCCAGCTCGCCGCCTCCAGGCTGATCCCGATCCGCGCCACGCTTTCCTCCTTCGCGATGCCGCCGAGCGGCGTGGGCCGTCGATCTTACGCGACGCGGACCCGGGCGGCCAGACCCGCCGCGGAATCCGGGCGCCGTGCCAAAGAGGAAGGCCGGGCGCCGATCGACGCCCGGCCCTCGGGTGACTTCGCTCACGTGGCGAGCTTCAGTTGCCGGGCGACGCGGGAGGCGTCGACCCGACCGGCGCCTCGGGCGCAGGTGCGGGGGCCACGGGCTGGGCGGCCTCAGGCGCAGGCGCGGTCTCCGCGGGTGGTGCCGCCTCCGGCGCAGGCGCCGCCTCCGGCGCAGGCGCACCCTCCGGGGGTGGCGCCGCTCCGGGCGACGGCGCGGCGGGAGCTTCGACTGCCTGCGGGGGCGAGGCCGGGAGGGTGGGCTCCGCCACGTCGATCTCGCGCGTCAGCCCCTCCGTCATGAACGTCACCAGATCGCCCATTTCCTCCGGCGTGAGGTGCAGGGGCTGGATCAGGGGATCGAGGTTCTTGTTCGCGATGCCGCCCCGGTCGTACAGCTCCACCACCTTCTCGATCGTCGCCTCGCTCCCGTCATGCATGTAGGGCGCCGTGAGCGCCACGTTGCGCAGCGTCGGCGTCTTGAACTTCGCCCGGTCCTTCTCTTCCTTCGTGAAGTCCATCCGACCCGCGTCGGGCTTCGGGTTCTGCGTCCCCACGCCGAGGTTGTGGAACTGGTTGTCCATGAAGCTCGGCCCGAGGTGACAGACCACGCAACGCCCCTTCCCCTCGAACACTGCGAGCCCGCGCTGCGCTCCCTGCGAGAGCGCCGCATTGTCGCCCGCCCTGAAGCGATCGTAGGGCGCGTCACCCGAGAGGATCGTCCGCTCGAAGCTGGCGATCGCCATGGCCACCCTTTCCGGCGTGATCGGCCCGGGGCCGAAGGCCTTCTCGAAGGCCTGGGCGTAATCCCCGAGCCCCGAGACGGTCTTCACCATTCCCTCGACTGTGTTCCCCATCTCGATCGGGTTCTGGACCGGGCCGAGCGCCTGCTCCTCGAGGCTGCGCGCGCGGCCGTCCCAGAACTGCACGGCGCCGTAGGCGGCGTTGTAGATCGTCGGCGCGTTGCGCGCGCCGAGCTTGCCGCCGACACCCGGCGAGAACGCGACGCCGTTGGAGAAACCCATGGCCGGGTTGTGGCAGCTCGCGCAGGAGATCGTGCTGTCGGAGGAGAGCCGCTTGTCGAAGTAGAGCTGACGGCCCAGCTCGACCTTCTCCGCCGTCACGGGGTTGTCCGCTGGAATTGGAACGGGCGGGAGCCCCTCGGGGGGATCGTGCGCGAGCTCCGCGCTCCAGGGGATCTTCGCCGGCTGGACGGGCGCGGGCTCGGCCTTCTGCGCCGGCGCGGGCGGTGCGGGCGGCGCCTCCTCCTTCTTCGGGCCGCCGCAAGCGGACAGTGCCAGGACCAGGCCCGGCACGAGGACTCCTCGGAAGATCGAGTGCATCGCCAATCCCTCCCTCTCTCCGTCCGTTACACGAATCTCCGTCAGGTCCCGGGCATCCTAGGTAGCCCCTCCTTCCCTGTCAAGAATCCGGGCCCGGACCTCCTTCGCCCGGAGATCCCGCGCCCGGAGGTCCCAAGCGCAGCGAGGGCCGACTCCAGAAAGGCGAGGGCCGACTTCAGGAATGCGCGGGCGGCTCCAGGAATGCTTCGCCCGCGGACGCCTCATCGATTCGGCCCGGCGGCCTCCCTTGACGTGCTCCCG
>JBGPLH010000164.1:0-7329 GCA_041486365.1 Thermodesulfobacteriota bacterium
GGGGGGTTCCGCCGCCGGCGCCGCGCCGGCCGCAGGACCCCTTTGTTTTCGTCGAGACATGTCGTCCGGCTTCCCGGGCGCGCGCGCACGAGGCATCCCATGCATCCCCCCCTTTCCCGGTCCCTTGTCATCCCGGCCTCCCTCGCCGGCCTGATTCTTCTCTCTCCCCTGCCCGCCAGCGCCGCTGATCTATCCGCCGGGCCGGAGGTCCCGCGCGCAGCGCGGGCCGACAAGATCCAAAATGACCCGCAGGGCATGTCCGTGACGGTGCGTCCCGGCGATTCCTGGGAGGCCGTTCGCGGGCGCATGTTCCCCGTGCAGTCGCTCAAGCAGGCGAACCCCGGCCTGGATCCCGATCTGCTCCACCCCGGCGAGAGCGTGCGCGCCCCCTATGTGCCCGCCACGCTGGTCGCCCGGGAGCACGAAGCCCGCGGGGACGCCACGCTCCGCCTCGCCGCGGCCCGGGACCGCCTGGCCGCGCTCGAGCGGGAGCACGCCGGCTTCGAGGCGCAGCGCCGGGACTTCGCCCGTGCGGGCGACGCCCTGCGCGCGCTCAAGGGTGCCCTCCTCGGCCTCATCGCATTCGCCGTGGTCCTGCTCGCGGGTCTCGGTGTGGCCCTGCAGGCCACGCGCGCGGCGCGTCGCCAGGCCGCGGACGAGGTGTTGTGCCGGCACGCGATCGAGTCCCGCTACGAGGGCCTGCGCCGCTCCCTCGCGGAGATCGAGTCGGGGCTGCAGCGGCGGATGATGGGGCTGCTCCACCGCCATGGAGGCAAGATCATCTCCGAGAAGGAGATCGATGCCTCGGTCCGCCCGGTGATCGATCTCGCGGGGGAGCTGCGGAAGAAGCACGGGCGCGCGTGAGGCGCGGCTTGCCACCCCGCGTGCCGGCGGCATAGTCTTCTCCGGAATGAAGACCCGGAGCGATTCCTCCAAGATCTTACCGGCACCGCCTTCGCAGGGGAACGGCAGAAGAGATCTCTCTTCCCTCGACGCCATCCGTCGCGACGCCGATGGCCTTCTCCGCGAGGCCGAGGCGATCGACTACCGCAACCACGCGGGCCTTTCGGCCGACGTCGGGCTCGCGGCGCTTCACGAGCGGTTCCCTCGGGTGTACGACCCGGCGAGCCGCGCGCACGTGGAAGAGGCTCTCCGGCCGGCCCCTGAGGGACCCGAGAGATTCCGCCTGGAGCTCCTGCGGGAGGCGCTCGTCCACGCGGCCCTCGACCGCGAGACCGACCACCTGGCCGACATCCTCATGGAGCGCGAGGCCCGGGCACAGGCGATCCTCCCCGAAGGCCCGATCCCCTGGCGGTCCGCCTCCGCCGAGTCGGCCCGGGAGCCTTCCCGCGCGCGCCGGAAGCTCATCGAGGCGGCCCGGGTGGCGGTGCTTCGCGATCTCGATCCGCTCCACCGCGATCTCTGGCGCCGCACCCGGGAAGCTTGCGGCGCGTCCGGCTTCCCGGATCTCGTGTCGCTCGTCGCGGAGACGACGTTTGTCGACATCGACGCGCTCGCCCGGACGGCCGCCGCGTTCCTGCGCGACACGGCGGATCTGTACCGGGATTTCCTCGGCTGGTTCGTGGGGCGGCGGCTCGGGCTCCCGATCGGGGAGCTGGAAAGCCACGATCTCTCGCACCTCTTCTTCTTCCCCGAGCACCGGTCGCTCTTCCCCGGCCCTGACCTCGTGCGCCTTGCCTCCGCGACGACCGGCGGGATGGGGATCCCGCTCGACGCGGAGGGCCGGATCCAACTCGACCTGGAGGCCCGGCCGGGCAAGTCGTCGCGGGCCTTCTGCGCGCGACTCGAGATCCCTTCGCGCATCATGCTCGTCATCTATCCGCGGGGCGGGCAGGACGACTACGAGGCGTTCTTCCACGAGCTGGGCCACGCCCTCCACTTCGCGCACGTGGACGCGGCGCTCCCCTTCGAGCTGCGCTGTCTGGACGACAGCGCGGTGACGGAAGCCTGGGCCTTCACGCTGGAGTCCCTCGCGAGCCACCCACCGTGGATTGCGACGTTCCTCCGCGAGAAGCCGGGGAAAGACTTTTTCCGGGCCCTGAAGCTCGCCAAGCTCTTCCTCGTGCGCCGCTACGCCGCGAAGATCGCCTACGAGATCGATCTCTGGCGCGCCCGGGACCTCCAGGGGCTTCCCGATCGCTACGTCTCGCTCCTGCGGGAGGCAACGGGCGCCGGCTATCCGCCGGAGGGCTTCCTCGCCGACGTGGATCCGGGCCTGTACGTGGCGCGCTATCTGCGCGGCTGGATGCTCTCGTCCCAGATCCTCGAGACACTGCGGGACCGCTTCGATGAGGAATGGTTCCGGCGGCCGCAGGCCGGGACCTGGCTCCGGGATCAGTGGCGGGTGGGCGCGATCCGGGCGCATCACCTCTCGGCGCGTATAGGACGGCCGGCGCTCGACGCGGGCGCCCTCACCCGCGAGTTCCTGGAGGCGTTCTGATCGGGGCGGAGCCGGACCTCTCGAAAGCCCTTCCCGCCGACGTGCGCGCGATCGGCGAGCGGCTCGTCGCCGCGGGTCACCGGGCCTGGCTCGTCGGCGGGTGCGTGCGCGATGCGCTCCTCGGACGCGCGCCCCGCGATTGGGACGTCCTCACGTCCGCGCGCGAGGCGGATCTCGGGCGGCTCTTCCCCCGGGTGCGGCGCGTGAGCGAGCGCTTCGTGACGCTCCTCGTCGGCGCGACTCCCGGCGCGCCGGTCCGGCAGGTGAGCCTCCTCGAAGATCGGACCTTCGAGGCGGACCTCGCCCGGCGTGATTTCACCGTGAACGCGATGGCCGTGCCTCTCCCGGAAGGGCGCGGCCTCATGGACCTTCACGGTGGACGAACCGATCTCGGCGCGCGCGTGCTGCGCGCCGTCCTCGACCCGGACGCGCGTTTCACCGAGGATCCCCTCCGTCCCCTGCGCGCCGTGCGCCTCGAGGCCGAGCTGGATCTCCGGCCCAACGACGCCACGATCGAGGCGATGAAGCGCCACGGGCCCGCCGTGGGCGCGGCCGCGGCCGAGCGCATCCGGGAGGAGATCCTGCGGATCCTCGCCGCCCCCGCGCCGTCCCGTGCCATCGAGCGGATGCGGGGGACCGGCATGCTCGGGGCCCTCTTCCCCGAGGTGTCGGCCATGCAGGGCGTCGCCCAGAATCGCCATCACCGCCTCGATGTCTACGACCATTCGCTCGCGGCCCTGGACTTCATGGCGCAGGATCCCGCCGCCGATCCCGTCCTCCGGCTGGCCGCTCTGATCCACGACGCGGGGAAACCCTCGACCCGGACCATCCGGAAGGGCGAGGCCTCGTTCATCGGCCACGAGACCGTCGGCGCGCGCATGGCGGAGGCGCGGGGGCGGGCGCTCCGGCTTCCCGAGGTGGAGGTGAATCGCTTGGATGATCTCGTCCGGCACCACCTCGTGCGCTACACGCCCCGCTGGTCCGATGGCGGCGTGCGCCGCTTCGTGCGGCGGGTTGGCGCGGGGCGGCTCGACGATCTGCTCAGGCTCTATGCGGCGGACGCGCGCGCGAAGGACCCGCCGGCGTTCCGGGACGTCGCCATGCCCCCGGAGGTCGCGGCCCTTCGCGAGCGGATCGATCGGCTCTCGGCGGAAGGAATGGCCGTCCGCGTCCGGGACCTCGCGATCACCGGAGAAGAGGTGATCCACGCGCTCGGCATCGCGCCAGGTCCGGAGGTGGGGCGCGCGCTGGAAGCGTTGCTCGAGCGGGTGATCGCCGATCCGTCGCTGAACCGTCGGGAGCGGTTGCTGGAGGAGTTGCGGGTGATGCGCGAGGCGGCGGGCGGCGGAATCTGTTAGGCTCCCCGGCCGAACACACGGAGGACACCATGCCCACCGCGAAGGAACTCACGGATCAGGGCTTCGACCTCTTCGCAAAGGGGAGCGCGGACGCCGCCATCGAGACGCTGAGGCAGGCGATCGGGGAGGACCCGAGCTACGTCGAGGCCTGGCGCAACCTCGCGATGGTGTGCGGATCGAAGGGGCTGCTCGACGAGGCGGTGGCCGCCGCGCGGCGCGTGGTCGAGATCGACCCCGACGATCAACTGGGGTACGTGAGCCTCTCGATGTTCCTGCAGCGGCAGGGGAAGATTCCGGAGGCCGAGGACGCGAAGGCCGAGGCGATGGCGGCGCAGATGCGGGCGAACAAGCGGTAGGACCCCGCCGAGGCGTTGTCAGCCGAGCGCGGTCTCGGCCTTCTCGGCGACGGCGGTGGCGCGATCGGCCCCGTCGATCCGCCCGCGCACGCGCAGCTCGGGGGAAATCCGGCGCGCGGCGCGCGCGATGACCAGCATCCAGGGACTCGCCTCCGGCCTTCCCGCCAGCCCCGCCGCGGCCTGCTCCAGTTCCGGCAGTGCCTCTTCCAGCTTTCCCCCGTAGTAGCGGGCCATCCCCTTCGCGAAGGCCAGGAGCAGAGGCGCCGCGGGATCGGCGTAGCCGCGCTCGATGCCCTGCCGGAAGCACAGCTCCGCCCGCTCGTAGCGGGCGCTCTCCAGGTAGCTCTTCCCCGCTGCGACGAGACTCTGGGCGTAGCCGCCCGGGTACATGAGATCGAGCAGCTCCTCCACGCCCTGGCCACCGTAGACCTTCTGCACCAGATCGCCATTCTCGTGGAAGAAACGCACGAGGAGACCGTTCGAGCCGAAATCCGCCAGCAGCGTCTTGAGCTGCTCCGAGGTCTCCCGGAACAGCGTGCGCGTCTCTTCCATCTCCTCGTCGAGCCGCACCTCGGCACGCCGCGTGATCTTCCGGAGCTGCCGGAGGAAGTCGTCCTCGTAGCGGGTGCGGCCGTCCTTGGATTCCAGCGTGCGGAGCTTGGCGCCGTAGACCTCGAGCTGATAGAGGTCCTCGCGGAGCTTCATGGCCTCGTGGAAGATCGTGCCGATGGCGAGATCGAAGAGCTGCTCCTTCTCCATGCCCGAGACGACGTTGCGGCGGAAGAGCGCGTGGCAGTTCTCCTTCATGTCGAACAGGAGGCTCTTCCCCCGATCGTCCACGAAGGACCCGATCTGCGCGAAGGTGAGCGCTCCCTTGCGGTAGGCTTGGTAGATTTCTTCGAAGGCCACGGTCGCCTGGAGGAAGCGCGCCACGACCTCCACGATCCTGCGGTTGCGCTCGCGCATGTCGCGATCGAGCACGGTCAACCCCGGCCCGGGAGCGCCACCACGCCGACCCCCTTCGTGGTGACGGTCCCCTTCTGCGTTCGCGTCCAGATCTCGCACTCCACGCGGTTCTCGCCCGCCTCCTGGTACTTCTTGATCACCTTGCCGCCCGCGGTCACCACGTCGCCCGGCTCAGTCGGAGCCGTGAAACGCACGCTCACCTTGCGCACGTTCGTCGCGCCCACCCAGTCGGTGAGGAGCTGGGCCGCGACGGCCATCGCGAGCATGCCGTGGGCGATGACGCCGTTGGGCATCCCCGCCTTGCGCGCGAACTCATCGTCGGTGTGCAGCAGGTTGTAGTCGTGGCTCGCGCCGGCGTACTGCAGGAGTTGAACCTTCGTGATGGGGGATTTCTCGATCGGGGGGATCTCGCTTCCCTCCGCGACGTCCTCGAAATGGGCCGTCTTCGCCATGAAATTCCTCTCGTGACCCGGGGCGCCGCGCGCCCGGCCCTCAGGGGCGCTGGACGACGGTGGACCGGCCCGTGAATGCCACCGATCCGTCGGGGCGCCGGCCGGTCGTCTCCGTCACGACCATGATCATCGGCCCCGTCTTCCCCTCCTTGGTGTAGATCTCCGCCACGCGGCTCCGGATGCGGATGACGTCGCCGGCCAGGAGCGGACGGGGCATCTCGAACTCCTGCTGCCCGTGCACGAGCTTGCGGAAATCGAAACCCACGCGATCGCGCAGGCGCGCGTCCTCCTCGTCACGAAACGTCGTCGGGAAGGTGGGCGGCGCGGGGATGTCGGAGAACCCTTCCCGCTTTGCGGCCTCGCGATCGTGGTAGATCGGGTTCGTCTCGCCGATCGCCCTCGCGAACCACTTGATCGAGACCCGATCCACCTCGTGGATCGTCTCGTTGGTCTCGAAGCCGACGGCGTCGAATTGGATCGCCATGCGTCCGGACTCCTCTTCGCGAGATCCGCGACTACCCGAACAGCTTGTTGTAGTCCAGCGTGAGCCAGCGCTCGGGGCGCATCCGCACGAGGATCGCGTCGCCGTGCGCGTAGTGCCGCCGCGTGTTGTCGACGTAGAAATTGCCGATCCCCTTGCCCAGGTAGCGGTGGGCCATGGGCCGGATGTCCCGCTCGAGATCGGCGGACTCGACGGAGAGGATGGGCCCTTCCACGCTCACGTACTTGTAGGGCGGCACCTCCGACTGGACGCAGAAGCTCAAGCGCTTGGAGCGCTCGAGCAGCTTGGCCTTGCGGGAATTCTTCTCGGTGGTGAAGCGCAGCTCCCCGCCCGGCTCGTAGCCATACCAGATCGGCACCGTCAGGGGACCCCGCTCCCCGTCGTTGAGGCTGAGCATCCCGACGCGCGTGTCCGCCAGGAACTTCTCCCGTTCATCCTTGGTCATCTTGAGCGACATGGCTTCATCCCCTGTCTCTTTCCCGCGGAGGGTCCGCGGGACTTCCGCGCCGGAATCCCCGTACCGTGCCCCGGCCGGGAGCGCTCCCGCATCTAGCGTGTCACTTCCATCTCGACATGGACCCAGTAGGACGGCTGCGGCGGCTCCGGGAATGTGGCCTCTCCGATGTGCGGCTTGAAACACAGCGCGACGTTCGTCTCGGGTCGGACGAGCACCTCGCTCGACTTCCCCTGCGCGTCCAGCCGGACCAGCATGTCGAACTTCGCGAGATCGGGATTGGGCGTGCGCGTGAAACACCTCGCCATCTGCATCCCGAGCTGCGCCTGCATCGAGCGCCCGAAGGCCTCGTCGTAGGCCGCGCCCGCGGGCGTCGCCCGATTCTTCTTCGCCGTCGCCAGGATCGATGCGAAGCGATCCGCCGCGTCATCGGCCGCGCGCGCCGTGACGGACACCGCCAGCACCGCGGCGGCCACCCACAGGACCGTCCGCCCTCCCCGCCTCCGCATACCTCTCCCCCGTGGATTACTCCTCCAGCGTGAACCCGGCCTTCACGGTCACCTGCCAGTGGGCGACCCGGCCTTTCTCGACCTGGCCCCTCGTCTCGATCACCTCGAGCCATCGCAGATTGCGGATCGTCTTTGACGCCCGTCCGATCGCACTCTGGATCGCGTCCTCGATGCTCGTGCTCGACGAGCCGGTCAGCTCGATCGACTTGTACACATGATTGGGCATGATACCTCCCGATGATTGTAACGGCCCGCCCCATGGACCTGGGCA
>JBGPLH010000165.1:0-7325 GCA_041486365.1 Thermodesulfobacteriota bacterium
CGGCCACCGGAACAGCCTTCGTCACCGTCGATTTCGATCTGCTGACCATGCACGTGCAGACGAGCTTCAGCGGCCTCGTCGGCAACACGACCGCGTCGCACATCCATTGCTGCACCCTCGTGCCCGGGTCGGCCAATGTTGGCGTGGCCACCACGCTTCCGACTTTTACCGGCTTCCCGCTCGGCGTCACGTCGGGGAACTACGACCAAATCTTCGACATGTCCCTGGCCGCGAGCTACAACCCGGCATTCGTCACGGCCCAGGGCTCCATCGGCGCAGCGTTCAACGCCCTGGTGGCCGGGATGGACACGGGCAACGCCTACTTCAACATCCACACGTCGACGTTCCCGGGCGGTGAAATCCGCGGCTTGATAACTCCGGTGCCGGAGCCGCAGACCTATCAGCTGCTCGCCACGGGCCTGGGCCTGCTGCCCTTCGTGAGGAGGCGCAGCCGTTCCGTCTGAAACCGTCCTCTTGCTGCCCAACGGACGGAGCACGACCTGCGGGCGCTGCGGTCCAAAGCCGGCGGGCGCCTGTCCCCTCGAATATCCGAAGCAAATCCCTGGAGCGTCCGGTGTTCGGCAGGATGTGATGGGCCTGCCCGGCCCTCTTCCTGAGCCCTTCGGCAGGCCCGAGCCCTAGTCGCGGAATCCGAACACGCACCGCCCGCGGGGGCCGCAGAAAGGGGCGGCGAATTCGGGGTCCGCGCCGGGGACGGGGACGCGGGACGGACAGGCGATGAGCTGCGTGCAGCGGGCGGGATCGGTCGGGCTCGCGTAGCCGGGACAGAGCTTGCGGTGGCGCTTCGCGTGCCCATCGAGCTGGCGCAGATTGATGGCGGTGGAGATGCCGCCGGCGAAGCAGTCGCAGCAGCTCCAGGCCACCCGGACGCAGTCGGTGTCGGCCTCGCAGCGGGTCCACGACGTCGGAATCGTCACGCGGGGAACGCAACTGAAGAGCCTGCCCCTTTCCGGACCGTGCACCGTCTGTCCCGCCAGCGCCGGTGGCACGCCGCACGCGATGAGGGCGCACAGCAGCACCCAACCGAACGTCCGCTTCCTCATCCCGGGAACTCCTCCGACCCGTGCCTCACCGCGTATCCACCGGCCACGCCATTCGATGACCGGGCGCCCGATCATACACCAGCCGGCGTCCGGTCTCACGTCCCGGGAATTCTTGCGAAGACGATAGCCCTGAGCGGCGCGCCCCACCGCGGCGGTTTCTGGCGCCGCGTTCAGATCTTCTCGGCCTGGTCGATCAGCATGACGGGGATCCCGTCGCGCACCGGGTACTTCAGGCGGCACTTCTCGCAGATGAATCCGTCCTCGTTCGGCGTGAGCCGGATTTCCCCCTTGCACTGGGGGCACCGCAGGATTTCGAGCAGCTCGCGATCGATGGCCATCGTGTCTCCCTTGGACCGGAGGCCCCCTGCGAAGCGGGGGCCGACAAAGATCATATTTGCCCGCGCGCCTAATTTCCGAGGCGCTCCTTGAGCCACCGGAGGCCCCCTGCGAAGCGGGGGCCGACAAGAATCTGACTTGCTCACGCCTACTTTCCGAGGCGCTCCTTGAGCCAGAGGTACTCCCGGGTGAGGCCTTCCTTCAGAACAACCTGGCGAACGTAGCCGAGGTCGCGCTCCGCCCGCGTCACGTCCGCGAGCGTGTGCCTCACGTCCCCCTTCTGCGCGTCCTTCATCTCGCGCCGCGCACCCTTCCCGCCGATCTCCTCCAGGAGATCTATCACCGCGGCGAGGCTGAGCCGCGTGCCCCCGCCGATGTTGTACACCTCTCCGGGCGTCCCGCGCGTCATCGCCCGCACGTTGGCGTCCACGACGTCGCTCACGTAGGTGAAGTCCCGGGTCTGCTCGCCGTCGCCGTACACCTCGAAAGGCCGCCCCTCCAGCAACGCGCGGATGAAGATGTGGAATGCCATGTCGGGCCGCTGCCGCGGGCCGTACACCGTGAAGTAACGCAGCGAGACTGTCGGGACCCCGTAGTTGACCGTGTAGAGCCGGCAGAGATGCTCGGCCGCCAGCTTCGTCACGCCGTAGGGCGAGACGGGCCGGGGCAGCGACGACTCCCGGAGCGGCATGTCGTCCGAATCGCCGTACACGGACGAGGACGAGGCGTACACCACGCGGGCGGGCCGCGCATCCTTGCAGCCCTCGAGCACGCGCTGGGTGGCAACGACGTTGTTCCTCGCGTAGGAGAGGAAGTCCTTGCCCCAGGAGCGCCGGACGCCTGCCTGGGCCGCCTGGTGGAAGACCGCAGTGACGCCGCGAAGGAGCGGGGTGAGGTCCGTCTCGCAGAGGTCCGCCTCGACCAGCTCGAAACGCGGTTCCCGCCGAAGCCCCTCGAGGTTGGCTTCCTTCACGGCACGCGGGTAGTAGTCCGTGAAACAGTCCACGCCGCGCACGGCGTGGCCCTCGGCCACTAGCCGCTCGGCGAGATGCGATCCGACGAACCCGGCGACGCCGGTGACGAGATGCGTGTCCATGTTTCCCTACTGGCTCCCTGATGGTCCCCTACTGGCTCCCTGATATTTCCCTAGGCCAGGTTGCGCTTGCGGAGCACCGCCCCCAGCTCCAGCGCGGTCTCCAGCACCTCGCGCATGAGAGAGAGGCGCACCTGGCTCGCCGCGTCGCACAGCGCGCTCGGCGGGTCGGGGTGGGTCTCGAGGAAGAGCGCGTTGGCGCCCGCCGCGACGCCGGCCTGCACCAGCGTCGGCACGTACTGCGGGAGGCCGCCCTTCGGGTCTTTCGAGGGGATGCCGTAGATCCGCACGATGTGCGTGGCGTCGAAGACCACCGGGAAGCCGCCGGACTCCTTCATGATCGGGATCGCGCACATGTCCGAGACGAGCCGGTTGTAGCCGAAGGAGGAGCCGCGCTCGGTGAGGAGGATCCGGCGGTTCCCCGTGCTCTTGATCTTGGAGACCGCGCTCGCGATGTTGTGCGGCGCGAGGAACTGCCCCTTCTTCACGTTCACCACCCGACCGCTCTCGCCCGCCGCCAGGAGCAGGCTCGTCTGCTGGCAGAGGTAGGCCGGGATCTGGATCACGTCCAGCACGTCCTTCGCCGCGTCGATGTCGCTCTCGCGGTGTACGTCGCTCGTCACGGGGAGCCCGGTTTCCTGTTTCACCTTCGCGAGGATGCGGAGGCCTTCCTCGATTCCGGGTCCGCGATAATGCGTCTCGAAGCTCCGGTTGTCCTTCTCGAAGGATGATTTGTAGATGAGCGGGATGCGGAGATCCTCGGCGAGGCGCTGAAGGCTCGTGGCCACGTCGAGCGCGAGCTTCTCCGTCTCGATCACGCAAGGGCCGGCGATCACCGCCAGGGGCCGCCCCTCGCCGATCGTGATGTCACCGATGGTCACGTCCTGGACGTTGGAATGAGTCACTCGGTCCTCCGGGGCACGGCTCGGCAGGAGCCTCGCCCTCCCAGATGGAATCGGCGCTGCGCACCGACGTGATGTCCCCGCCGCCCTTCGGGCGGCTCGGCAGGAGCCTCGCCCCCCCCTCAGGTTGCCTTCGTCCTCTCTCTCGCCACGATCCACGCCGCGGCGTCGAGGATGTCGCTCGCCTGGTGGTCCGGGATTACGCGGTCGCGCTCGGGATGGTACTCCAGCTCGCCCTTTCCGTACCCCGTGTGCACCATGATCGCCAGGGAGCCCGCGGCCTGGGCGCACTTCACGTCGCGGAACGTGTCGCCAATCATATAGGAACGCGGGAGATCAATCCCGACCTCCGCGGCCGCCCGATCGAGCATCCCCGTTCGCGGTTTGCGGCAGTCGCAATCGAGCCGCAGCCCCGGCGGCCCCACCTCCGGGTGATGGGGACAATAATAGATCGCGTCCAGGCGCGCCCCCTCCCGAGCGAGAAGTCGCTCGAGCTTCGCGTGAAGCTCCAGGACCAGCTTCTCCGGGAAGTAGCCCCGCGCCACGCCCGACTGGTTGGTGACGAGCACCGCGGCGAGGCCCGCACCGTTCAAGAGGCGAATTGCCTCCGCCGAGCGGGGGTAGAGCTTCAGGCGATCGGGGTGGTTCACGTAACCCACCTCCTCGATCACCGTGCCGTCCCGGTCCAGGAACACGCCCACGCGGCTCATGCTGCGCCCGTGGCGAGGGGCTTGCCGTCCCGCCGGATCAATCGCCCGCCCTCGTAGATGTTGCCCTCGATGTCGGGGCTGTTCTTCCAGCGCCGGTGCCCCCAGAGCCAGTGGTCGGGGTGCATCCGGACGACGGTCTCGATCGCCCGGTTGATATGCGCGGTCGTGATCCGGATGTCCGTCTCCGGGTCCCCCGTGCGCGACACCTCGACCTCGGGAAAGATCAGGACGCGGAAGCGCATCGGACCCGGATCGCGGACCACGAAGACCGGGACCATGGGCGCCTCCGTGCGCAGCGCCATCACGGCGAGTCCCTTCGTCGTGAAGGCCTCGATGCCGAAGAGCGGCGCGCAGACGCCCTGCGAGCGGCGCGAGTACTGGTCGATCAGGATCCCCACGTCCTCGTTCCGGCGCAGCGCGGCGATCATCGTCTTCGCGCCGCCGTGCTTCTTGTCGATGATCCGGTTGCCCGTCGAGGTGCGGAACCTCTCCAGGAAATCGTCGAGCAGCGGGTTGTCCAGCGGCCGCACCACCGCGTGGAACGGACGCCCGGCCAGCGCGTGGGCGTGGGCGAGCAGCTCCCAGTTGCCCACGTGGCCCGTCACGTAGAAACAGCCCTTCCCGCGCTCCTTCACCTTCTCGTAGATCTCATAGTTCTCGAAGGTCACGTGCTCGCGGATGTTCTCCGGCGTGAGATCGTCGAGGTGCGCCACCTCCGCGACCATGAGACCGAAGTTCTCGAAGCTCCCGAGCGCCACGCGCCGCCGCCACGCCTCGTCCTTCTCCGGGAACGCGAGACGCAGATTCACGAGCGCGATGTCGCGGTGGCGACGGTCGAGGGCGAAGAAGAGGCGCGCGACGGCGACGCCCATCGCCCGCGCGGCGCCGAAGGGGATCGCGCGCAGCACCGCGAGCCCCACCCGCACGGCCACGTAGGCAGACCACCGGCCGATCTTCGCAGCCGCGCCGGGCTCTTTCTTCTTCTTCCTGCCCACGTCCCTACCCCGTCCTTGCGCCGAGGCCCGCCGCCTCCCGCAGGATCGCCGCGAACGCGGCCTCGTCGTCGATCTCCATCCGCGTGACGAGCGCGAGCACGGGGGGCTCCCCGCGCGCCCAGGCGGGATCGATCTTCACCGCGTCCTTCTCCGTCGTCACCACCGCCTCGATGGCGTGGGCGGCCCCGCGCACGCGCCGGACGTCGTCCTCGGCGAACGCGTGGTGATCCGGGTACGGGAACGTGCCGGCGACCTCGATCCCCTCCTCCGAGAGGAGCTTCGCAAACGCGAGCGGCTCGGCGATCCCGCACATGGCCGCCACGCGGCGGCGGCGCATGTAGTCCAGCGGCAGCGCCTTGCCCGTGAGCAGATCGCGCAACTCCACCGCGACCGTGCGCCCCTCGAAGATCCGCGCCCGGGGCGCCATCGCCTGGAGCATCCGTCTCACGGGCCCGGGATCGTCCTCGGGGCCCAGCTTCGTGATCACGATGGCGCCTGCGCGGGCGATCTCCGCCTTCGGCATCCGGAGCGGCCCCGCGGGGAGCATGCGGCCGTTGCCGAAGGGGCGCCGCCCGTCCACGGCGACGATGTCGAGGTCCTTCGCGATGCGCCGGTTCTGGAATGCGTCGTCGAGGACCAGGACCCTGGCGCCGAAGCGCTCGATCGCGATGCGGCCGCTCCGCGCGCGGTCGGCCCCGACGATCACCGGAACGCCCGGCAACCGCCGGGCGAGCCAGACCGGCTCGTCCCCCGCGCGCGCCGGATCCGCGAGCACGCGCTCGCGATCGCTCACGAGCACCGTGTCCTCCCGCGACCTCCGGCCGTAGCCCCTCGAGAGGATCGCGACGGGGACCCCGGCGCGAAACAGGATCGCCGCCACGTGCGCGGCCAGAGGCGTCTTGCCGGTGCCGCCGACCGTGAGGTTCCCGATCGAGATCACTCGCGCCGGAAGTCTCTCGGGCGAGGCGGGCGACAGGTTTCGGAGCCGGACGCCGAGCCCGTAGATCCAGCCCGCCGGGATGAACGCGGCGCGCAGGACCGCCGTGCCCGGACCGCCGCCGGAGCCCCAGAGCGAATGCGCGATGCGCTCCCCTAGCGCCATGACGTCGTATCCCGCGCGGGGGCCCCCCGGGCGGCGAGGAGCGGTTCGAGGAGCGCCATCGTGCGATCCACGGCGCCGCGGCGGCCTTCGAGCGCGCGGCGGCCCGCATCGCCCATCGCCTTCATCTTGTCAGGATCGCATAGCAGCGTGCACGCAGTCCACCCGAGTTCCTGCGAGTCGGCCACCCGGCGAGCGGCGCCCGCCTCGAGCAAAAGGTCAACCTCCGCGCGGAAGTTCTCGGTATGTGGTCCGACGATCACGGGCACGCCGTGGCGCGCGGGCTCGAGCACGTTGTGCCCGCCCACGGGGACGAGCGATCCGCCCACGAAGGCCAGGTCGGCGAATTCGTAGAGCGCATCCAGCTCGCCGATCGTGTCGAGCACGATCACCTGGATCTCATCCGCCGGTGGGCCTGAAAGCTCCGATCGCTTGACCGCGGGGACGCACATGGTAGCGAGGAGCCTTTCGATCTCCGGGAGGCGGGAGAGATATCGAGGCGCGATGACGAGTAGCAGATCCTCGGTGATGTCGCTGGCCGTCTCCAACGCGTCCAGGGCGGCTTCCTCCTCCCCCGCGTGGGTGCTCCCCGCGACGAGCAGCGGGCGTCCCATGGAGAAGATCCGCGCGAGGGCCTCCGCCGCCGGGTCCGCCGGCGGCGTGTCGAGCTTCACGTTGCCCGTCACCCGCACGCGGGCCGCGTCCGCGCCGGCGGCCACGAGCCGCTCCCGATCGATCTCACTCTGGGCGCCGATGGCCGCCATGGCCCGGAGCGCGGGGCCGAAGAGCGCCCGCGCCCGGCGGTAGGCGTGCTCCGTGCGATCGGACATGCGCGCCGAGACGAGCGCGACGGGCACCCCGCGCGCGGCGGCCGCGTGAATCAGGGCGGGCCACAGCTCCGTCTCGACGATCACGAGCATCCGGGGCGCAATGCGGTCCAGCGCGCGCCCCACGATCGGTCCGAGGTCCAGCGGCGCGGCGATCACGCCCGCCTTGGGGAACAGCGTCCGCGCCAGTGCCAGGCCCGTGGGGGTCATCGTCGAGATCACGAGGGGCCCGGACAATCGCGCCGCGATCCGCTGGGCCGCCCGCACCTCGCCCACGCTCGCCGCGTGGATCCAGATTC
>JBGPLH010000166.1:0-7315 GCA_041486365.1 Thermodesulfobacteriota bacterium
ACGCTCCGCTACCAGGGGCGCGATCTGGGACGCGACGCCAACTACGAGTGGGCCCGGGCGCGCTTCAATGTCTACCGGGGCCACGAGTACATCGCCGACATGGTGCCCGCGAAGAACTTCTACCTCGCGAGCCAGCAGCCCACGACGGAGGTGGCCATTCGCACGAGCCTGCGCGAGGACCTCTACATCGCCCTGGCCGCCGTGAACGAGGATGGCTCCGTCACCTTCAAGGTCTTCCTGAATCCCCTCGTCCAGTGGATCTGGATCGGCGGCACGATCTTCGCCCTCGGCACGCTGATCATCATGTGGCCGGATCCGCTGGACCGCCGCTACCTCACCCCGAAGTATGCCTGAGGACCCGGGATCCCTTCGGCCTCCTCTTCGGGGGGAATCCGGGAGCGGAGGTCCCTTGCCGCTTCGCATCTCGCGCCGCGCGCTGCTGTCCCTCGCGATCCCCGCGGCGGTGCTCATCCTTGCTCCCGCGTCCACGCCGGCCGCGGCTGCGGGAAAGCCAAAGGTCACCCGCAAGGAGATCGAGCGGGCGATCATGTGCCCCTGTGAGGAGAAGTGCGGCAAGGTCCTCGCCAATTGCTTCTGCGACTACTCGGGTGCCTTCCGCAAGGACATCGACCGGATGATCGCCCAGGGGATGACGCGCGAGCAGATCCTCGCCGCGCTCGTGAAGACCTACGGCCCCACGGTGCTCGCGGCGCCGGGTACCTCGAACTGGCTGGACATCGCGTCCTGGGTCCTTCCCTTCCTCGCCCTGGCGCTCGGCGCGTGGGCGATCACGCTCCTCTTGCGCCGCTGGGCGTCTCCGCGGCTCCCACCTCCCCCTCCTCCCGCCGCGGGACCCCCCGCCGGCGGCTCCGCCTACGAGTCCCGGCTCGATGACGAGCTGTCGCGGTTCGAGACGTGATGGGCTCCCTTGTCGTCGCCGCGATCATCGGAGCGATCGCCCTCGTCTTCGTCCTGCTCCCGCTCCACCGCCCTTCCCGACCCGAGCCTCCGGCGCGCCCGGAGTCGGAGGCTGACGCGCTCTACCGCGAGAAGGAGAGCGTGTACCACGCCATCCGGGAAATGGAGTTTGACTATCGCACGGGAAAGGTCTCCGACGAGGACTACGGGGCGCTCATGGCGCGCTACCGCGCGAAGGCGATCGAGCTCATAAAGAAGATCGACTCGCTCGAGGCCGAGTCCGTCGCCGCCGGGGCCGAGGCCTGGCACGGCCGGGTGGAGCAGGAGATGCGCGCCGCGCTCGCCGCCGATCCGAGGACGGCCGCGCCGCTCCCGGTCTGTGCGGGATGCGGGCAGCAGAATCTCCCGATCCATCGCTTCTGCACTCGCTGCGGCTTCCCCGTGCCCGAAACGGCCGGGACCACCGCGACCCCCAAGGAGCGATCATGAGAAGGTTTCACGCCCGGCTCCTGCCCCTTCTCTTCGCGCTCGTTTCGACGCCGGCGCTGGCCGGCGCGATCTCCGGCACGGTGCTCGATCGGACGTCCGACCGCCCGGCGCCGGAGGTGGGGGTCCTCCTCTTCCACCCGGGCAACCCGGAGCCGATCGATCGCGCCGTCTCGGACGCGAAGGGGCGGTTCGCCTTCCGCGAGGTGGCGCCCGGTGACTACCTCCTCGGTGCGACGCACCTCGGCGTGCCCTACCTGCGAAGCGGCGTGCGCGTGGGTGCCGGCGCTTCCGAGTCGACCGCCGACTTGTATGTCTACCAGTCCACGACCGATGCCTCGGTCGTGTCCGTCGAAGAGGACCACCTGATCCTCCAGCCGGAGGGCGATGGCGCGCGGGCGATCGAGATCGTGGTCTACAACAACGCCGGCAACCGCACCTACCTCGGTGAAACCACGCCCGCCTCTCCCACGGGGCACCGCCTGGTCGTGCCGCTCCCGGAGGGGTACACGGACCTCGACGGGCCGGAAGGGATCGGCGACAGGATCGCGAGCCACACGGAAACCGGTGTCGATCTCGTCCTGCCGCTCGAGCCCGGAAAGACGCAGATCGCCTTCACCTATCGTCTTCCGGGTGGATCCTTCGGCATGAACCTCGCCCGACGCTTCCCCTACCCCGTGAAGAGCGCGAGCGTGCTTCTCCCGGTGAGCGGCGGGTGGCGCGTCCGGTCGCGCGACCTGGGACGCATGCGTCAGGTGAAACTCCAGGAGAAGCCGTACCAGGTCGCGTCCGGGGGCCCGTTCCCGCGGGGCAAGGTCGTCTCGGCGCGGGCCTACGCGGGTTTGCTGGGGACAGGGCTCGCTCCCGAGCGCGCCGCGTGGGCCGCCGGGGGCGTGGTGATCGCGGGGCTTTCGCTCGCATGGATCCTCCGCCAGGGCCGGGCCGCAAGCGGCGGCGCGGCGGGGGGGACCGCCTGATGGACAGGCGCGTGGGCGTCACGGTTCCGGAAAGGTCGATCGGATGAGCCCGTTCGGCGTGGTCTGCGCGAAGTGCGGTGCCGGGATGCCGATGGGCGTTGCCTTTTGCGGGAGCTGCGGGACGCGGATAGCGGACGAGGCGGCGGCACCCCGGCAGGAGGCGCCCGCGCCGAGGTCCGCCAGCACGCGCATGCTGATCGTCGCCTGGGCTCTCGGGCTTGTCGCGGGTCTCTTCCTCGGTCGCGCGTTCGCCCCCGTCACCTCCGGCGGAGGGGATGGCGGTGAATCGCGTCCCGTGGCGGAGTCGCAGGCCCCAAGCCCGGTGGATGTCCTCGCCTCCGCGCGCGCGGCCTCGGACGCGGGGCGGTACGCCGAGGCGCGCGATCTGTACCGGCGCGCCCTGAGGATGGATCCGGGTGATCTGTCGGCCCACGTGGATCTCGGCGTCGCGGAGCTCGCCCTCGGCGACGAGGCCGCCGCGCGCGCGTCCTTCGGCGCAGCCCTCGCCGGCGGCTCGCCCCACCCCGCCGCTGCCTACAACCTCGCCAAGCTCGCCGAGGAAGGGGGCAACCGGGTCGAGGCCGGGAAGTACTACATCCTCTATCTGAGGCTCGCGCCTGAGGGCCCCCACGCGAGGGAGGTCCGCTCCAAGCTGGCAAAACAGGGCGCGTCCCGGTGAGCGGCGCGGCGGCGGACACTCCGGCGGAACCGGCGGCCGTGCGGGCCCGCGGCCTGCGGAAGGCCTTCGGGGCCCAGGTCGCGCTGGATGGCATCGATCTCGATCTGCCCGCCGGCACGTTCCTGACCCTCGTGGGTCCCAACGGCGCGGGGAAGACAACGCTGCTCCGGATGCTGGCGGGCCTCTCGCGGCCGAGCGGCGGCGAGTTGCGCGTGCTGGGCGTGGTCCCCGGCCCCTCGGCGGCCGCGCTCCGGGCCCGCGTCGGACTCGTGTCCCACGAATCGCAGCTGTACGCCGACCTCTCGGCGGACGAGAACCTCCGCTTCTTCGCCTCGCTCTACGGCGTTCCCGACCCGGAAGAGCGCATCGACGCGGCGCTCGCGCAGGTGGAGCTCCGGGCCCGGCGCGGCGACCCGGTGCGCGTGTTCTCGCGGGGGATGACCCAGCGCCTTTCGATCGCTCGGGCGCTCCTGCACGAGCCGAGCCTGCTGCTCTTCGACGAGCCGACGACGGGCCTGGACGACCGCGCCGTCGGCATCATGGTCGATCTCCTGGCGGAGCTTCACGACGGCGCGCGCACGCTGATCCTCACGACGCACCGCCTGGACGTCGGCCTGCGCGTCGCCGACCGCGTCGCCGTGCAGGCCCGCGGCCGGATCGTGCACGAGGCGGAGGCCGGGGCGATCGATCCGGCGTCCTTCGCGGGGTTGTACGCGTCGCTCACGGAGGGACGGGCGTGAGCGGCGTGGCGGGCCGGGCCGCGCGCGTGTCCTTCGGCGGCGCGATGCTCGCGGTGATGCGCAAGGATCTGGCGCTCGAGTGGCGGACCCGGGAGATCTTCTCGGCCACCGTCGTCTTCGCCGCGCTGGTCCTGCTCACGATCAATTTCTCCTTCGATCCCGGACAGCGCGCCGTGGAGCAGATGGCGTCCGGGATCCTCTGGGTGGCCTTCGTGTTCGCCGGAATGCTTGGGCTCGGGCGCTCCTTCGTGGCGGAGCGGGAGAACGCCTGCCTCGACGCGCTGGCCCTCTCTCCGGCGGATCCGGGGGCGATCTTCCTCGGGAAGGCCGCGGCAAACCTGATCTTCCTGGCCGTGACCGAGGCGATCGTGCTGCCGCTGTTCGCCGTGCTGTTCAACTTTCCGATGGGACGCGCTGTTCCGGGGCTCGTTCTTCCCCTCGCGCTCGGGAGCGTGGGGTTCGTGGGCGCCGGAACGCTGTTTGCAGCAATCTCGACCCAGACGCGGATGCGGGAGGTGATGCTGCCGCTGCTCCTGCTCCCGGTGAGCGTCCCGGTGCTGATCGCGTCGGTGCGCCTCACGGGGACGGCCCTTGCGGGCCGCGCCCTCGCGGAATCGCTTCCCTGGATCGGGCTCCTCGTGCTCTGCGACGCGCTCTTCCTCGTCGCGGGGACGTTGTTGTTCGGCCATCTTCTGGAGGATTGAAGGTGAATCGATGACAGAAACGGGCTCGCGCGTGCAGGACCGGATGGACGCGATCCTCCGGAAGGTGCGCAACGTGACCACGCCGCTGGCCGGCTTCGGCCTCATCGCGGCGGCGTACTTCATCGTGGGTTACGCGCCCGAGGAGGCGCAGCAGGGAATCGTTCAGAAGATCTTCTACGGCCACGTGGCGAGCGCCTGGGCGAGCTACCTCTGCTTCTTCATCACGTTCGTGTCGAGCGGGCTCTACCTCTGGAAGCGGGACCGCGCCTGGGATCTCCTGGCGCTCTCCGCCGCGGAAGTCGGCGTGGTGTTCTGCACCGCGGTCCTCCTGTCGGGCCCCTTCTGGGGGAAGCCGATCTGGGGCACCTGGTGGACCTGGGACGCGCGGCTCACGACGACCCTGATCCTCTGGCTGATCTACGTGGGCTACCTGCTCCTGCGCCCCTTCGCGGGCGAGGGCGAGCGCGGCGCGCGGTTCGCCGCAGTGGTGGGGATCATCGGCTTCCTCGACATCCCGCTGATCCATCTCTCGGTCCGCTGGTGGCGCACGCTGCACCCCCAACCGATCGTGATGAACGCGCGGGGGCCCCAGCTCCCGCCGGAAATGCTGACGACGCTGCTCGTCACGCTCGTGGCTTTCACCCTGCTTGCGGTGTCGTTCATCGCCATCCGCGCCGAGATCGAGCGCCTGCGGGATCTCGCGGCGGTGCTCAGGCGGCGCGCGCTGCGGGAGGGGTGATGAAGAACCTGCCCTATCTCCTCTGGGCCTACGTGTTGATCGGGCTTCTGATCTCGGTGTACGGGATGAGCCTCGTCCGGCGATTCCGACAGGTGGCGCAGGAGCTCGAGACGCTCGCCGCCGCTCTTCGCGCGCGCCGCGGCGAGGCGGTCCCGCCCCGCGCCGCGCCGCCGGCCTCTCAGCCTCCCGCCTGAGGAACCTCCCGCGTCTCGCGCCACAGGGCCTCGATCTCGCGAAGCCCCGGGATCACCTCCTCCTGGCCACGCAGCCTGTAACGGGCCCGCGTCTTCTTCGGGCTCCCCACGACGATGGGAATCCCGTCCCGCGCGAAGGCCGCGAAGAAGTCCTCGTCGGTCTGGTCGTCACCGATCACGATCGCGAGGGCACCCGGCGCGATCTTCTCCTGCATGGCCCGCGCGCTACCCCCCTTCTCGACCGCCGCAATCCGCGCTTCCAGCATCTCCCGGCCGGGGACGAGGACGAGGCTCGACCCCTCGAGCACCTCACGGAAGGCGGCCTGCACGGCGTTGCGCATGCGCGCCGCCGCCGCCTTGGGGACGCCGCTGAAGTGGAACGTGACGGCGTGCCGCTTGTCCTCGATCCGCGGCCCCGGCGCGCCCCGGAGCCGCTCCTGCACCGTCAGCAATAGCCGATCGAGATCCGCGCGCACCCGGTGGACGTCGATGCGTCCGGTGTGCGCGCGGATCGGCGGCCAGGTCTCCAGGCCGTGAAGCCCCGCCAGCCCCAGCTCCTGCACCGGGAGCAGGCCGCGAAGCTCCTCGAGGCCGCGGCCGGACAGGACCGCCACACGGACCCCCGGCGTGCGGGCCAGCGATCCGAGCACCGACACGGTCTCGTCGGTGGGTCGGGCCAGCTCGGGCCTCTCGGCGCTCGGGAAGAGCGTGCCGTCGTAGTCCATCGCCACGAACAGCGACGTCGCGCCCGCCATGCGGGCGCGGATCTGTCGGCGGGCCGAATCGAAATGCGGGAGTACGCGGGCGGCGCGATCAACCACGGAAGCCCTCCGCGCGCGAGGGCGCGCATGCGACGAGTCTTCTAACACGGAACGCGCGGGCGCGACAACGCGGCCCCGCTCAAGCGCGGCCGCTGCGCCAGATGCCGAAGGCCAGGACGAGCGCGACAAGACCCGCGAGCCCCAGGCCCACGGCGCCCGCGACGATGCCGAGGGGGACGCCGAGAATCGCGGGCCCCTTCGGAAAGAGGAGGAAGAGAGTGGAGACGACGAGTGTCGCGGAGAGCACCATCGCGGCGGCGAGTCGGTTGGCCGACCGGGCGCGCGCGCGCGCGGAGATCCGGATCTGCGGAACGTCGAGCGAGAGGCGAAGATCCCCCCGGCGGAGCTTCCCCAGGACGTCCTCGATGGCGCCCGGCAGCATCCGGACCACGCGCCGGTAGTCCTCGATGGTGGCGGCGGCGCCCTTCATGAGGAAGTCCGGATCGGTGATCTTGCGCACGTACATCCCGAGCAGGTACGGGCGCATGACCGAGAACGGATCGAACTCCGGCCAGAGCGCCTGCGCGACCGATTCGAGCGTGGCGATCGTCTTGGCCATGAGCATGATCTCCGCCGGGATGCGCACGTGGTGGCGCGCGATGATCTCGAAGAGGTCAGCGAGGTATCGCGCCACGTCGAGACGGCGCAGCGGGAGATCGTTCCAGCGCTGCAGGAACTCGCGCGTCTCCGACTTGAGCCCCCGCACGTCCACGCGGTCGTCGATGAGCCCCATGTCCGAGAAGAGGCGGACCATGCGATCCATATCCTCGGTGAGGACCGCCACGAGGAACGTGAGCAGCTCGTCGATCCGCTCCGGGTCCACGGTGCCGATCATCCCGTAGTCGACGAGGCAGATCCGGTTGTCGGGGAGCACGAAGAAGTTGCCGGGATGGGGGTCGGCGTGGTAGGCGCCGAGCTCGAAGATCTGCTTCAGCACCAGACGCGTGGCGTTCTCCGCTAACGACTTGCGGTCCAGACCCGCGCGATCGATCTCGTCGAGTCGGTCCACCTTGATCCCCGTCACCTGTTCCATGACGAGCACGCGCGCGGTGCACAG
>JBGPLH010000167.1:0-7309 GCA_041486365.1 Thermodesulfobacteriota bacterium
CTCCAGCAGTGCACGCCGGGCGATTGCAAGCTCAAGTTCTCGACGGCGGAGATCAAGAGGTTCAACGCGCTCAACTGGTCGGCCGCCGACGCGACGCAGCAGGCCAACGCGCTACAGCGCACGATCCTGGCCGAAGAGGCGCAGGACTACCTGACCGGCGGCATGGCCGCGCTCCCGCCCTACGCCGACAAGGCGACGCCCCAGAACCGCGCAGAGCAGTTCAACAAGCTCCTCGGCAACTCGCCCTACGTGATGCAGTACGCGCCGGACCTGGATGCCTACCTGGGGAGCTACCCGAACGCCACCCTCGCCGATCACGAAGACATATTCCTGTGGACGCAGGAAAAGTTCGGCCTGAAGCCCGTGACGCGCCTCACCCATCTGATCATCAGAAACAGCGCCGTGGGGGGCGGCGCGGGCTACACGATCGCCTCCAAGCACATCTACAACAACCACTACTTCCAGGCCGGACTCGAGCTGTCGGGCATACGGAGCGACGGCCAGGGAGGCTTCTACCTGACGACGATCGCCCGCTACCGGGTCGATCCCGTGACGGGGATGATGGCCGGCACGATCCGCGGCAAGATCCAGAGCGGCGTGAGGGAGAACGTCCAGAACAACCTGACGCGCGTCCAGCAGCGGCTCCAGACGGGGAACGGCGGGGCGCCGTAACCCGCGAGAGCGTCGCTTCTCGTGACAACGAGGAGGCCGGGACCCGCGAGGGTCCCGGCCTTCCTATTCAGGGCGACGCGCGCCCCTCCGCGCCGCGGCCTCGATCACCGGGTGCACCTTCGCGGGGGGAGAGCCCCTTCTCCTGCCCGCAGTCGACCTCGACCGTCCGGCCCTCTCGCACGACCGATTCGTCCACGCGCACGAGAACCTCGCGTCGCGCGCAGGTCACCCGGTACGGGTCGGGGCTGTTCGTAACGCCCACGCGCCATCGCCCCCCGGTAGCATAGGGCACTCGAAACCGGAAGCGGCCGTCCGGTCCGGAGAGCCCGCCAATGCTCCAGACGAAGGTGCGCCCGATGTTGCTGCGCACGCCCACCTCCACCTTCACGGGATGGAACGGCAGCGTGCGGCCGGACAGCAGGGCCCCCGCCACGACTTCGTAAATCTTCACCGCGGCGATCCTCTTCTCCTGGAAGCCCGGGGGCGGGTTGCCCCAGTCCTCCACATCCCAGTCGAGTCGATCGGGTGAATCGTACACGAGCCGGAAGCGTTGCAGGGGCGGCAACGTGCCCCCCACCCCGTCGGACGCGGCGCTCCCGTCGGTGCAGAGCATGCGCGTATCGAGCATCCGGAAGAACGGCGGCCGGAAGCGCATGCGCTCCCCGACGGCCCCGTACTCCGAGACGGAGCGCCCGACTAGTAGCGGGAGGAAGTGCATGTACCCCCACAGCGGCGTGACGATGACGTAGCGCGCCCCCCATCGGACGCACATGCGCGCGGCCCGGCTCTCGTCCTCCTCGAGCAGCACGCGCGCGCTGCGCCGGATCCCCTCCACCTGCGCCGGCGTAATCACGAAGCCGCTTGAGATATTGGCGCGCTCCCCGATCACGTTGATCCAGAACCCGTAGTCCGAGATCGCGAGCACGGCGTACTCGGGGCGCGCCAGCGGATCCGTGAGGCCCCGCGTGGAGGGCGTGCCGTAGCGCATCCACTCGAGCGCGTCACGCACGAAGGCGAAGTCGGGGTGCCCGTTCACCGATCGTGTCGGGCGAAGCCCCGCCAACGACGGGACGAGCAGGGCCACGAGCGCCCAGGCCGCCACGCGCCGCCGCGGGCTGGGGGCCGCGCGCAGCGCGCTGAACGCCCAGCCCGCAAGCAGCCCCAGCGGCACGAGGTGGTAGGCGCCGTAGCGGCGGAACTGGCACGCAAGCAGAACGAGCGTGGCCAGCCCCGTCCAGGCCACGAAGGAAAGCGCGGCGTCATGGCTGCGCCCCCGGAAGAAGGCGACGAGGGACGCGCCGATGAGGACGGGCGAAACGAAGAGCAGGAGGCTCGCCTCCTGCGCAATCACACGAAGCGGCCAGTAGGTCACGGGCTTCGAGTCGCGGATCGGCATTACGGTGGGATTCACGGCGAGCAGGTAGTCAAGGGCGGCGTGAAGCGACGCGCGCAGGCCGGGAAGGATCGCCATGAGCGCCGCCGCGATCACGAGCGCTCCCACCAGCACGCCCGCCGCTGCCCGGCGCGGGAAGCGCCCGGCGGCACGCACACGCCCATCAAACACCAGGATCGCCAGGCAGGCGCCCGCCACTCCGAGAAGGACGATCTCCTGGAGCCAGGAGGCCTGGAGATAGGTGAGAGGCCCCAGGGGTCCGCGTGCCCCCATCGCGGCGAAGGGCGCGAAGCCCGCCGCAGCGGTGAGCGTCGCCACCGCCCCCGCGCGCAGGAGCGCCGACCCTTCCCTTTCCGCAGGCGTGCGGAGCCAGCGGCCCATCACCGTGGCCGCCGCCGCGCCGCCGAGGATCCCGATGGGCACGATCATGCCGGGCCAGGTGATCAGCCCCAGGAGGAATGCGGCGCCCGCGCAAAACGAGGCCGCCCCGGCGCCCGGCCGGCGCTCGGCCCGGACGAGCAGCCAGAGCCCAAGCGCGAGACAGAGGATCTCCACCGGGTGATAGTCGGCATTGCCGATCGCGGAGACGTGGTAGACGTGAAGCGGCGGGAGCGCGAGCGCGCAGGCCGCAAGAATCCCCGCGGCCTCGCCGAAGGCCTCGCTCCCGGCGAGATACACCACCGCGACCGTGATCACGCCCAGCACGACGGGCGCCCAGGCCGCCACCACCTCTACGAGGTGAAAATCGGGCGATCCGCCCCCCGCGACCCAGGCCACCGCGGCAAGGGCGAGATCGAAGGCCGCGCTCCAGGTGACCGGGCCGCCTTCGGGATGGTTCAGGAAGTGATCGAAGGCGGGGACGTGGGGGAAGTGGAGCAGGGTGAGCCAGACGAGACGGAGGTGGTAGTAGGCGTCGATCGAGTACAGGACGACGTCGCCATTTACGAACACGCCACGCAGGTTCGCGATGCGTGCGGCGAAGGCCAGAGCGAGGACGGCCGGCAGGAGCGCCCGGCGGCGAAATTGCATGGAGCGATCCCCTCTACCACAAGGCCGGATGCGGAGCAAGGCGCCGCGCCGGCGGGTCTTCCTTCACCGTTGGCCGGGGATTGCGGGCTTCTGAATCCGGTAGTGGATCACGCGGCGCCGAGGTAGGCACCGCCGCCGCACCCCGCGCGCGGGATGACGTGAACAGCGAGGCCGGGACCCGCGAGGGCCCCGGCCTCTCCCGTTTGGAGTGTGTCGTGATCCCTGCCTGGCGGACCCCGGAGCTGCGCGCCGGCGGAGAGCCCGGAGCGGCCTCAGCCGTCCCGGGTCGCGATCGCCGCCCGGCGGGCCGGAGGTGAGGCGGCGCCGCAGGGCACGCTCACTTCCCGCCCCTCGAGAACCGCCTCCTCGCTCACGGGGACGGCGATCGGGGGCCCGCCGCAGGTCACGCGGTAGGCATCCGGGCTCGACGTGCGGCCCACGAGCCAGCTCTTTTCCGTGGCGTAGGGAACCCGCAATCGAAACCGCCCGTCGGCTCCGGACATCCCGGACACCTGCCAGAGGAACCTGCGTCCGATATTGGTCCTGACCGCCACCTCCGCCCTCACCGGAAAGAAGGGACGCGTGCGGCCGCTCAGCACCGCTCCCTTCACCCGTTCGTAGATCTTCACCGCGGCGACTGATCGCTCGGTGAATCCAGGCGGAAGCGCGCCCAACGCCGAGGTGTCCCAGTCGAAGCGATCGGGGGACTCGTACACGAGACGAAATCGCCCGACGGCCGGTATCGCCTTGCCGCCCCCGTCTTTCGCGGGGCCTCCGTCACTGAAGAGCAACCGCGTATTGAGCGAGCGAAAGAAGCGGGGCGTCGGGCGCACGTGGTCGGGATAGAAGCCGTAGGTTTCCGGCTTGCGCCCCACGAGGAGGGCGAGGTTCTTGAAGTAGGGGATGATCATCGAGGACAGCACGTAGCGCGCCCCCCATCGCTGGCACATGTCCGCCGCCCTCTCCTCGTCCGCTTCCAGGAGGACGGCGGTGCTTCGAACGGCTCCCCGGATGTGCCGGGGGACGACGCCGAAGGGGTTGGCGATGTTGGCCCTCTCGCCGATCACGTTGATCCAGTGCCCGTAGTCCCACAGCGCCAGGATCGCGTACTCGGGTTTCTCCCGGGGATTCTCCAGGCCCCGGGTGGGAGGCGTGTTGTAGCGCACCCACGCGAGCGCCTCGCTGACAGGCCCGAACTCTCGGTCTCCATTCACCCTGCGCGAGGGCCTCAGGACCTGAAAGCAAGTCGGCAACATGACGATCACCAGGAGGCCCCCGAGGGCCATCCGCCAACCGACGCGCAGGGGGGCGGCCTTCCCCGCGAGAGCCCACCCCGCCAGCAGCGACAGGGGCAGGACGTGATAGGCGCCATAGCGGGAAAACTGCATGGCGATGAGCGGGAGGGTCGCCAGCCCCAGCCATGCCACGACCCCCAGCCTGACATCGCTCCCGCGCCCCCGCCGGAAGACCCAGAGCGATAATGCGATCAGAACGGGAGAGAAGAGAAGGAGGCCCGTGCCTTCCTGGAGGACCACACGGAAAGGCCAGTAGGTGATGGGGTTGGACTCGATCACGGCGTGGAGCATCGGGTCACGGCGGTAGAGGTATTCCGAGACTCCCCGGACCAGCATGACCCTAAAGTCGGGGAGAAGGATGAGGAGAAGCCCCGCGGCGCCGATGACAATGCCCGCTGTGAGGGCGATGGATCCGACTCTGGGTCGCCCGGCGGAGGGCCTGCGGTGATCCAGGACATGCAGGACGAGGCCGACCGCCAGCAGGGATATCAACACGGCCTCCTGGAACCAGGTCACCGCGTAGTACGCAAAGGGGCCGAAACCCACGCGTGCGCCCAGGGCGGCGACCGGCGCATAGGTGAGGCAGGCGCTTCCAAGAGCCACGCGAAGGACCCCGGAAAGGTCCTCCCGCGTTTTCGAGGGGTCCGCAAGCCACAGGCGCGACGCGATCGCGGCCATGGCGGAGCCCGAAAGGAGCGCGGAGGCCAGGGTGGCTCCCGGCCAGAACAGAAGGCCCACGCTCAGAGCAGCGCCGGACAGGGCGGCCGGCGCCCAGCGCCGGTTCCCCCGGAGGGCTCGGAGGAGAAGCCAGAGGGGGGCGCTGAGGAACAGCGCCTCGGCGACGTGATGATCGGCATCGCCGATGGCGCTGATCCAGATCGTGAGCGGCGAGAGGGCGAACAGCGCGGCGGCCACCAGGCCCGCCCGGGGGCCGAAGGCCTCGAACCCGCACAGATACACGAGGGCGACGTTCAGGACGCCCAGGACCACCGGCGTCCACGCGCTCACCTGCGCGACGGTCCGGAGGTCGGGCGCGCGCCCGGCGCCGATCCACGCGATGAGGGCGTTCAGCCAGTCCAGCGCGGGACCCCAGTAGAGGAGCGCTCCTTCCGGGTAGTTCACGAAGTAGTCGAAGGACGGAACGTGCGGGAAGTGAAGGGCCGTGAGCCAGGCGCGACGGAGATGGTAGTAGGAATCCGTGAAGAACAGGATGACGTCGCCCTGAACGAAGACCCCGCGAAGGTTGGCGATCCGGGCGGCCAGGGCCAGAAGGAGGACGGCCGAGAGAAGGAGCCTGCGGTGGAGCGGCGTCATCCAACCCCTTCGAGCGCGAGAGGCGCGCGGGCGATGCGAACCCGAAGGAGGCTGATATCACAACGAGGTGCGAGCGACAACCGGCGCGGCTACCGGTTCTTCCTCCACTTCGGGTTCGTGATCCCGAGCTTCTGTATCTTGTAATGAATCACCCGGCGGCTCATCCCCAGGAACCGCGCGGCGTCCTTCTGCACCCAGTCGTTCATCCGGAGCGCCTCGAGGATCATCTCCTTCTCCATCTGCTGGAAGTCGACCCCGTTGCGCGGCAGGCGGATCAGATTGGATCCCTCGGGCTCCTGGTCGCAGACGTCCGGAAGTGACAGGTCGCCCGCCTCGATCCGCTCCCCCTCGGCCATCAACGCGGCGCGCTCCAGCGTGTTGTTCAGCTCGCGCACGTTCCCGGGCCAGGCATACTCCCGCAGGTGCCGGAGCGCTTCCGGCGCGAACCCGTCGATGCGCTTTTTCAGCTCGCCGGCGTACTTCCGGAGGAAGAACATCGCGATCGGCTCGACGTCCTCCGGGCGCTCCCGCAGCGGCGGGATGCGGATCGACACGACGTTGAGCCGGTAGAAGAGATCCTCCCGGAACTCCGCCTTCTCGATCGCCTCCTCGAGATCCTTGTTCGTGGCCGTGATCACGCGTACGTCCACCTTGAGGGTCTTCGTCCCCCCGAGCCGCTCGAACTCCTCCTCCTGGAGCACCCGCAGAACCTTGGCCTGGGTGCTGGCGCTCATGTCTCCGATCTCGTCGAGGAAGATTGTCCCCTGGTGGGCCTGCTCGAAGCGGCCGATCCGGTGCCGGTCCGCTCCCGTGAAGGCCCCCTTCTCGTGGCCGAACAGCTCGCTCTCGAGGAGGTTGTCCTGCAGCGCGGCGCAGTTCACCTTCACGAAGCTCTGGTGCCGGCGCAGGGAGTTCGCGTGGATCATCCCCGCGATCAGCTCCTTCCCGGTCCCCGTCTCGCCCGTGATGAGCACGGTGGCCTTGCTCGAGGCCACCTTCCTCGTGAGCCGGATCACGTCCTGCATCTTCGCGCTCTCGCCCACCACGTTGTCCCAGGAGTAGGCCTTGTGCTGCTCGGCGCGCAGGTAGTGGACCTCCCCCACGAGCCGCTGGTGATCGAGCGCCTTCTTCACCTTCAGCTCGAGCTCCTCGATGTGGAAGGGCTTCTGGATGAAATCGTAGGCCCCCTCCTTCATCGCCTCCACGGCGGTCTCGATGGTCCCGTAGGCGGTCATGATCAGGACCGTGACGGGCTGCTCCCGCCGCATGGCCGCGCGCAGCACCTCCATGCCGGAGCGCTTGGGGAGCTTCAGATCGGTGATTACCACGTCGTAGGGGACGCCTCCGATCCGCTCCACGGCGGCGCCGCCGTCGGCCAGCTCCTCCGTCTCGTGGCCGGCGTCCCGGAGCGCCTGGGCAATTCCCCGCCGCAGCGTTTCGTTGTCCTCCACCACCAGGATCTTCGCCATCTCTCCCGCGTCTCCCCTACCGCTTCGGTCTCAGCGGCAGCTTGATGATGAACCGGGTTCCCAGACCGCGCGTGCTCTCCACGTCGATGAATCCCCGGTGCTCGTCGATGATCTTCTGGGCGACGGCCAGGCCGATC
>JBGPLH010000168.1:0-7297 GCA_041486365.1 Thermodesulfobacteriota bacterium
CCCCGCGCTGCGCGGAGGACAGGATATCCGCGTAGGAGGTCCGCTTGCGGGCGAGGATCGTCCCGGCCTGGTACAGCAATGTCGTGATGTGCGGATTCCGCTCGCCACTGTCCTCCGTCTGGACGTGGTAGATCCTGCCCTTGTAACGCACGTTGTGGTTGAAGCCCGGGATCATCGTCCCCCCGTGGTCCTGCCGGCGTGACCTGAACGCGCGGCCTCACAGCTCCACCGTAATCACACCGGCGAGGTCCCGACCGAGGAACCGGCTCCCCACCTTCACGAAGCGCTCGTGCGCGTCCGTGACGTAGAAGAGGTGCTCCACGTCGCGCCTCGCCCCCCCGCCCGCGGCGGCCAGCCGCAGGCGTCCCTCCTGCTTCAGGAGATCGCGCACTTCCCGGGCGGTCGCCGCGCCCGCGTCCACAAGGCGGATCTCCTGCCCGAGCGTTCTCGCGATCGTGTCGCGGAGCATCGGGTAGTGCGTACACCCGAGGATCAGCGTGTCGATCCCCAGCTCCCGGAACCCCCGCAGGTAACGGTCGGCCACGAGGGCCGCCACGTCCGAGTCCTCCCATCCCTCCTCGGCGATGGGCACGAGGAGCGGGCAGGCCTTCGTGAAGACCTGCACGCCCGGATCGAGCTGCTTCAGGGCATGCGTGTAGGCCTCGCTCCGGATGGTGGCGTCCGTTCCGATGATCCCGACGCGCCGGGTCCGGGTGATTCGGAGCGCCTCTTTCACGCTCGGCTCGATCACCCCCATCACGCGCAGCCGATCCTCGGGATAGGCCGTCCGCAGCGCGGTCAGGCCCACGGCCGAGGAGGTGTGGCACGCCACGACGAGGAGCTTTACCTGTTTTTCGGCTAAAAAGCGCGCTGCCTGAAGGGAGTACCGGACGACGGTCTCCGGGGAGCGGGTGCCGTAGGGGACCCGCGCCGTGTCTCCCAGGTAGATCGTATGCTCGTCGGGAAGCTCATCCAGGATCTCACGGAGCACGGTGAGTCCGCCGATGCCGGAGTCGAAGATCCCTATCGCGTCGCGCATGAGGGGCTTCTCTCCTGAAGGCGCCTGCCGCGGTGGTACGCCCCCGGGGGGCCGGCGAGGCGGCGACCCATCAGGGGAAGCCGGGAGATGGGAGCGGGGGGAACTTCTTGAGCCGCAGCGGGAGGGCGGTCTCCAAACCACGCGCGCGGGCCGTGTTTTCGGGCGAATGGTAGGCCCCCGGGGCGGGCCTGTCAATCGTCCAGCCCCGGGGGCACGACCAGCTCACGTCGAGGTTCACGCCGCGGGTGCCCGCGCGGCCTCGAGGACTCTCCTGGAACGCGTCGGCGCGAATCCCCCGAGGCGCGGGAGACCCAGCGCCGCGAGTCCCATGCCCAGAAGCAGGAGGCTTCCCGGCTCCGGCAGGGGGGAGGGGCCCGCGAAGGACGCGGTCCCGGGCGTCGGGGCCGCTAGCGCGAAGTCCGTCGCGTTGTTGTTCGAGTCCACGTCGGCGAACGAACGGGTGAGGCTCTGGCCGGAAGGCGGCAGGGGTGCGGCAATCCCCTCCCCGGCGAAGATGGCGGACGCGAAATCGCCGTAGCCGATCGCGTCGATCACCGCGCTCCCGAGCCGTAGCTGGAGACTGTCCGGACCGTTCTGCGGGTCGAGGCTCTCGAAGAGCGCGTCGGCGTTGGCGACAGCGGTCACGCCGCTCGCCGCGTCGGCGGCAACGAAGATCCCGTCGGAGGGGATCGAGAAGGCCGACAGATCGGCGGTCAGGTAGATCGTCCCCGTCCCGCCATCGATCGCGACGATCGAGTAGCCGGCCAGCGACGCGCCGGGGGTCCCGGCGATCTCGACGAAGGTCTTCCCGTTGTCGGTCCCGTCCGGGTTCACGAGGACCTCCGAGATCAGGATCGCCGCCGCGCGGCAGGGCGAGGCGATGGCGGTGGAGAGGAAAACGAGGGAGAGGAGCGCCAGGGAGAGCGCGCGGGGGTTGCTCGCGTTGCGTCTCATGACTCCTCCTTGAGAATACGCCGCTCTCGCGGCGAGGCTTGAGAATACGCCGCTCTCGCGGCGAGGCTTGAGAATACGCCGCTCTCGCGGCGAGGCTTGAGAATACGCCGCTCTTGCGGCGAGGCTTGAGAATACGCCGCTCTTGCGGCGAGGCTTGAGATGCGCCGCCTGCGCGGCGCGGTTGGACGGAGAGGCGGCCCCTCCGGATCCGGTGGGGCGCTCCCCGGTGAAACCGGGTTCCGGCTCAGCGCGCCGAGACGCGCCGCGCGATCTCCCGGGAGAAGTAGCCGTCGGTCCAGGCGTCGAGCTTCGCCGTCATCTCGTCGATCCGGATCCGGAGATCGATCGACTCCTCGCTGCCCCTCGTGTCCGGTCCGCCCATGCGGATCAGCGAAAGGATCGCCCGACGCCGCTCGAAATAGATCTGGTTCACCTCATCCAGCACGTCATCGCGCAGCGTGACGAGCCGCCGCGACTCCTCGCTCACGTCCAGCTCGTCCGGATTGAACAGGAGCTCCCCGAGGTCCCACTCGGCGGCCGCCACGACTTCCCTCCGGCGCTCGGAGCCGAGCGACTCGTCGAAGAGCCGGTGGACCGCGTTGCTGGAGAAAGTCTGGTTGGCGTCCCGATCGAGCCCACGGATGAGCTGGCGGTGAGTCGAGAGGGAGATCGTGGGAAGGAGCGCCCGCCATCGCACGCCGTGGAAGTTGCGGACCATGCGGCCGGGGTCGAGCTGATTCGCGCGCAGCACGGCGCGGCGCACGTCGTCGATCCCGGGCTCCCCGCGCCAGAGGAGATCGATTTCCCCCGGGTAAGCGCCGGCCCCCCGGGCGGGGTCCTCCGTCGCCGCCGCCCGCTCTGCCGAGGCGAGCGCCGTCTCGAAGAGCCCGCGATCCGTCCCCACGAGAACGCGCCCTCCCGGGAGCGGCAGCAGCGAGAAGATCGTCTCGCCGGGCGGGCCGTTGCCAAGCGGCTCGATTCCCGTCTCCGGCCGCACGCGGAAAAAGCGGCCCGGCGCGGCCGCGAGGAAACCCGGGGACGCGCCCGGCTCCGGGGCGAAGCGGGCCGCGAGGTAGGCGATCTCGCGCGTCCCGGGAAGATCGCGGAAGGCCCCTTCGTCCCGCGCGACGACGTAGCCCCCGTCCGTGACGGCGAGCGTGGCCGCGCCCGACGCGGCCACCCAGGCCGTGGGCCGCGACAGGTCACGACGCGCGCCTCCCGCCGCGCCGTCGACCCGGTAGAGCCCGTCCCCGGAGGCAGCGTGGATCGCTCCGGCCTCGTCCCACGCGAGACGATCGACGGATCGCCCGGAAAGCGCCGCGATGGCGGGCCGCCGGTTCGCGCCCTCCGGATCGACCACGAGGACGCCCGCCTCGGTGCCCAGCGCGAGCGCGCCCGAGCCCCGCGGGTCCTCCGCGAGGGCTCGCACGCCTCCCCGTGTCCCGGCCCCAGCGAGATCGATCGCCTGCCACCCGTGGCCGTCGCGGCTCACGCGCGCGCCCGAGGGGCCCGCCACGGCAAGGGCCCCTGCGAGCGGTCCATGGCGAAGGAACAGGAGATCGGCGATTTCCCCTTCCGTGCGCTCGCCGGCACGCCAAAGGGCGCCGCCATCCTCGGAAACGAAGATCGTTTCGCCCGCCGCCGCCGCCAGTCGTCTGCCGGTGGCGTCCGCCGCCAGCGCCGTCACGGCGCCAGAGGCGATTCCGCCCACACGGCGCCATTCGGCGGCCCGGGCGGGAAGCCCCCACCCCAGCGCGGCCACCGCCGCGATCCCGATGATTCCCGCTCCCCTCCTTCGTCCTTCCACGGCTCTCCCCTCCCTCGCCGGAATCAAAAGGCCGGCTGCCTTCGCGCATCCGTGCGCGGGGCATCCGACCTTCACAGAGAGGAGAACCGGACGCCTCCCTCGGGGAGGGAGGATCTTCTGGACGTTTAGTGGCGCGACCCGTAAAGGCGTGGCACGGGTGGTGGGAAAAAAGTCACTGGCGGAGGAGCGCCTTCACATACTGCCGGTTGGGGATGCACTTCCCCTTGATCAGGACGAGGAACCGATCGTCGAAGAGGGCGCCCGCGCTTGCGCTCTTCGTGCTGGGAATCAGGATGACGAAGGCGGGCGCATCGCCGACCTTGAAGAGTTCGCCCAGGCCACGCTTGATCAGCAAGCTGCTCGACGGTACGTCGAAGGCGGCTCGCAGCAGGGGGGTCTTCTGGAGATCCACCACGGTCTTCTGGACGGTGGGTGCTCCACACTTGCTCGGATCCTGGGGACCGGCATCCCCGGTATCGTCCTCGCCCGTCCCTGCGCCCCCGTTGACGACCGTTCCGTTGTCGCCCGACGCGCCGCTCTTCCCGGCGCGGAAGGATTGCTGAACGATCCCCTCCCGGGGCGCCTGGGCCGGCGACGTTGCCACGAGCCCGCCGCCTCCCGCCTGCATCCGCCTGAGCAGCTCGGGATCGGGCGGTCCGCCGGGCCGGTTGCGGTTCTTCTTCAGCCGCTTCGCCACGGCGGCCGCCGCCGCACGGCGTCGAGCCAGCTCGGAGCCCGTGAGGCCCGGTCCCCCGGGCGCCGCGCTCCGCGCCGTCACCTCACCGGCGGTACGCTCCCCGCCGCCGCGGAACAGCCTGAGAAACCCCGATCCGACGCCGGACGGGGAACTGTCCTCGCCCACTCCGAACAGGAGGAACGCCCCGAATGCGACCGCGGCGACGCCGACCAGGATCCAGGTGTTGCGGCTCATGGAGGAAGGCTATCACGGATGCCGCCGGGCACGCGAGGGTTCTGGTTGCATCTCCGCGCTTCCTGGGGGAGGGGGCGGCGCGGGCCTGCCGGGCCGATCCCTCTTCCCGCTTCCCTCTTCCGGATGAGGCGCCGACCCCGCGGGCGGGATGGGGGTGTAGCGATTCCACGTGATCAGGCGGGCGCTCCGGTTGAAGGTGAAGTAATTCCACGCCCATTGGATCATCACGAGGAGCCGGTCCTCGAACTCGATCAGGTAGAAGAGGTGGACGAAGCACCAGAGGAGCCAGGCGGGATAGCCCGAGAAGTGGAAGTTCCCGACCTCGGCCACGGCCGAGTTCCTCCCGATGGTGGCCAGGCTCCCCTTGTCGTGATAGCGGAACGGACGGGCGCGTTCGCCACGCAGCGCCCGGGCGATCTCCTCCGCCGCGTAGCGCCCCTGCTGCATGGCCACGGGCGCCACACCGGGGAGCGGCTCGCCGGTCTGGTGGGTGAAGCAGGCCAGATCGCCGATCACCCGGATCTCCGGGCAACCCGGCAGGCTCAGATCGGTCTCCACGAGAATTCGCCCCGCCTGATCAAGCTGCGCGCCACATCGCCGCGCCAGATTCACCCCGAGCGAGGAGGCCTGAACTCCCGCGGCCCACAGCACGGTCCGCGCGGGGATCCGCTCGCTTCCGTCACCCCTCCCCACGGTGACCGATCCGTCGTCCAGACCCGTCACGATCGACGAGGTCCGGACCTCGACCCCCAGCTTTGCGAGCGATCGCCGGGCCTTCATCGAAAGGTCGGGGGGATAGCCGGGCAGGACGCGATCCGTCCCCTCGAGGAGGAGGATCCGAGCGTCCGCGGGCCGGATCGCGCGGAATTCGTGCTTGAGGGTGTCCTTCGAGATTTCTGCCAGCGCGCCCGCCATCTCCACGCCTGTCGGACCCGCCCCCACGATCACGAAGCTCAGGAGCGCGCGGCGGCGCTCCGGTTCCGTCTCGCGCTCGGCCAGCTCGAAGGCGAGCAGGATGCGCGAGCGGATCTCCGTGGCGTCCTCGATGGACTTGAGGCCGGGCGCGAGCGCCTCCCACCCGTCGTGACCGAAGTAGTGATGGCGCGCTCCCGTGGCGACGATCAGCGTGTCGTAGGGAACCTCTTCGTCGCGCAGGATCACCCGCTTGCGCCGGGGGTCGATGTCGGTGGCCTCTGCCAGGAGCACCCGGGTGTTCTTCTGTTGGCGGAGGATCCATCGCAGAGGCGAGGCGATGTCGGCCGGAGAGAGGCCGCCTGTGGCCACCTGGTACAGAAGCGGCTGAAAGAGATGGTGGTTGCGGCGATCGATCAGGGTGACATCGATGGGCACGCGGCCGAGGTGGAGCGCGGCGTAGAGGCCGCCGAAACCTCCGCCGAGGATCACGACCCGCGGGCGGACGTTCATGGGCGACCCTTCTGGCGACGCGCGGCGGACCCGTGCGGGGGCGGGTCTGGCGTGTGCGCCCGCTAGCGACCGAGTACGTGGCGCAGGCATCCCTCCAGCGCCGGGTACCGGAAGCGGAATCCCCGATCGAGAAGTCGCGCGGGGACCACGCGCGTGCTGGCGAGCAGCATCTCGTCGGCCATCTCGCCGAGCGCGATCCGGAGCGCGAAGGCAGGAAGGGGCAGGACCGCGGGCCACGAGCGGACCCGCGCGAGGGTCTTCGTGAACTCCCCGTTCGTCACAGGCTCCGGGGCGGTCACGTTCACGGGCCCCGACAGGTCGTCGCTCCCGAGCACGTGCTGGATCGCGCCGATCACGTCGTCGATGGCGATCCAGGACATGTACTGCTTGCCGTCCCCGAGCCGACCGGCGACACCCATCCGGAAGGCCGGGAGCATCTTGGCCAGTGCTCCGCCGCCCGGGCCGAGCACGATCCCGAACCGCAGGGGCACCACGCGGATGCCCGCCTTCTCCGCGGCACCGGTCGCCGCCTCCCAGGCCCGGCTCACCTCCGCCAGGAACCCCTTCCCCGGCGGGCTGTCTTCCCGGAGCGTCTCGTCGCCCCTGCTCCCGTAGAAGCCGATGGCGGAGGCGCAAAGCAGGGCCTTCGGCTTCATCGCGAGGCCCGCGAGTGTCTCGGCGAGGAGCCGGGTGCTCCGCGTGCGACTCTCGAGGATCCGCGCCTTGCGCTTCTGCGTCCAGTGGCCTGCCGCGATGCTCTCTCCGGCCAGATGCACGACAGCGTCGTGACCCCCGAGCCCCTTCGCATCCATCGCGCCCGTCTCCGGATCCCAGCGCAGCTCACCGCGCCCCGCCTCGGCCTCGCGGCGCACCAGCCGGCTCACGGTGTGGCCGCCCGTCGTGAGGAAGGGGACGAGCGAGGCACCGATGAACCCGCTCGCGCCGGTGACGAGAATTTTCATGGGGGTTCCCTGAGTGCGTGACGTGCGGCGCGATGCGCGGCGCGATGCGCGGCAAGGTCCGCGGGGGCTCGTGCGGGGAGGGTCGCTCCCCCGGCCCGGGGTGGCGTGCTAGACTCGCGCCGCCCGCGGCCCGTGCTGCTTCACCAGCCCGCGCTCGCGGAGGGAGCGTCCCATGGTGA